>JAGASP010000012.1 GCA_017621695.1 Clostridia bacterium | reverse complement strand
TTTTGCGGAGCAAAACTTCCTTACTCCACAATAAAAAATAAGGTTTTCAAAAGATTTTCCCAACACCAATTTTGTTTTTCAAAAACCTTCTTGCGGCTTCCGCCGCGCGCCGAGGCGCTCACGGCCGCCCTCGGCACTGCCTGCCACCGCATGGTGGTGCAGGGGCTGCGCCCCTGCACCCCCTTAGGCCGCGAAACAACAATTTACCATCATTATTACATAACAAAAACCGACCTACTCGGAACACTTCTCCGCAGTAAGTCGGTTCATTTTTACGTTCCCTCGCCCGTGTCCGCAACCGCCAGCACGGCCTCGTACAACGCACGGTACAGCCCATAGATCTCCTGCGCCGCCTCGGAGGAGCCCGAAACGTAGGCGGGAAGCACGGTCAGGGTGTGGATGCCGTCATCGGCGGCGAGATATAAAAGATCGCTGTCGGGCTCGGCGGGGGCAAGATCGGTTTGCAGCTGGTGATGCGCCAGCTCTATGTGGGTGCCCATCCCCGTGAGAAAATCCAAAGCCTTTTGAGAAAGCGCGGCATCCTTGAGATGCAGCTGCTCGTATGCCTCGCCGGTGGAGAGATAGAGCGATACGCTTCCGTCGGCCGAGCAGGCCACCGTCTTGACGTGGTCACCTTCGTCAACGTCGATGAGCGCCGTGTGGATGGGATAGTCCTCGCACCCCTCGGGACGGGGCGCGGACATGATCTCGCGGCGCTTTTCCATATAAGCAGGGGTTGCTTTTTTGCGCTCCCCGTACATACTGCATCCTGTGCTCCCGATGAGCATGAGCAGAGACAGCAGGACGCAGAGAATGGATATGACAGAACGTTTCACGGCGTATTCCTCCTTTTAAGATACGAGATACAAGATACAAGATACAAGATACGGTACGGGATGCGCTATTTGGTATCTTTGTTTCTCACATAAGATGCCACCGCCGCCTTAATCTCGGCGTACATATACAGCGAGCCCAATGTCAGGAGCGGTTTGTTTTGCTCCTCGCAGGCGCGCATGGCGGCGTGGACGGCGGCCTCCACCGAGGGATAGCCCTGCGCCTTAATGCCTTCTTCTATGAAAACCTTGGCGTAAGCGTCGGCATCCATGGCACGGCTGTTATCGGGACGGACGGTAAAGACCCGCTCGGCCACCTCGCACATACGGCGCACCATGACCTTAAAATCCTTGTCAGCCATGACGCCCGACAGAAGATAGACCCGCTTGCCCGGGAAAAACGCCTTGATGCCTGCCACGGCGGCATCCACGCCCTCGGGGTTGTGTCCACCGTCGGAAATGACGAGCGGCGTGTGGGATAAGATCTCAAAGCGTCCCGGCCAAAAAGCGTTTTTCAAGCCATCGCGTATGTGTGCTTCGGTTACGGAAAGCCCTCGCCCTTGCAGGATCTCTATGGCTGTCAGCACCGTGGCGGCGTTGCAGGGCTGATATATGCCGGGCAGGGAAACACGCAGAGCCTGCAGATCTCCGAAATCAAAGGTCGCGCCCTCGGGGTCACAGGAGACGTTGGAAAGACGCGTATGATCCGTTTCAAAATACGGCGAAGCAACCGCTGCCGCCTGCCCGCGGATCACGTCGGCAACCGCGTGATAGTCTACGGCGGTGGTATTGTCCGAGCCGACTGCGGGATGTGCACCGCCGAAGAGAACGGGAACACCCGACTTGATGATGCCCGCCTTTTCCTTGGCGATGGCTTCGGGGGTGTCGCCCAAAAAGGCGGTGTGATCCATGGCGATGCCTGTGATGACCGACAAAAGCACTTGCTCGGAAGAGATGATGTTGGTGGAATCCAAGCGCCCGCCCATACCGACCTCCAGCACCACAACGTCGCAGGCCTCGCGCTTGAAATATGCAAAGGCAATGGCGGTGATGAGCTCAAACTCGGTGGGAGCATCCTCCATGGCATCGGCGTGGGGGCGGACGAGGGCGGTCATCTCTGCCAGCACGTCGTCGGGGATATCCTCGCCGCATACCTTCATGCGCTCGTTGAAACGGAGGATGAAGGGGGACGTGAAGAGTCCCACGCGAAGTCCTGCCGCAGATAAAATTTCCGAGAGCATGACCGAGGTAGAGCCTTTGCCGTTGGTGCCCGCAACGTGGATGAATTTCAAATCGTTCTGGGGATCTCCCAAGCGGTGGCAAAGCTCGGTGATGCGGGAAAGGCCGGGGCGGCTGCCCTTCCAGGATACGGAATGGATATAATCAAGCGCTTCTGTATAAGTCATAGATCTATAGGACTCCTTTACAGCTTTTCGAACAGGCGGCGGAAGGAGGCCTGCCGCCAAAGGATGCAGATGAGGGTGATCTCCAGGGAGGCGATGACCAGATAAAGAGGGATGCGCACCAGCACGGCGATGCCGTAGAAGGAATAGAGTCCGATGGTTTTGATAACCATGGAGCCTAAAAAATGCGCTGAGATGCTTGAAACGATGATCTGCTTGATCCCACGCTTTTTTACGATGTATCTCGCCACAATACCCGAAATCACGCCGACGCAAAAAGCCCCTGCCGTGACCCAAAGGTTGGGAGGATAGATCTGTGGGGACAAAAAATAGCTGACTAGGTCGGATGCAACCCCGACGAGTCCCCCGACAAGGGGACCGAGAAAAATACCCGCGAGCAAAATGGGCAGGTTTTCAAAGGTGATGCGGAGCAGTCCTCCCACAAAGTTCATGAAATTCTTGCAAAGGATGCCCAGAACGACGCTCATGGCAACCAACATGGATGCGATGACCAATCGCTTGATGCTACCCATGGCTGTCAGGCGCGGAGTGCGAGAATCGGACATAAAAAAATACCTCCTTTCCTGCTGCATATGGCAGGAAGGAGGCCGGCCTTTTTGTATGCGCGTGCTTGCGGCATACGAAAAGGGAAGCGCTTTTGCCCTACGAAGCGGGATGCAAAGCACAGACCGCAGTCAGCGGATCTCCGCCTTCCTTCGTCCGACAAGCAACTCCCCGTCCCGTCGGCACTTGACGCCTGTGCTTTTACTCTTCTGATTTTCACCCGAAGGTGAATGTATATACATTATACTCCGCCTTATGTAAAATGTCAAGGCTTTTCAAAAAAATATAAAACGGATGTGTTATGGCGCTTCCATATCTATCTTGCACGCAAGACGCAGATATGTGGAGATGACACTGCCGATGGCTCAGCCTTCTCTGAAGATTTTCAGCAAGCGCTTGCCGTCTTGACGGTTGCATACAAGCACAAGGATGCACAAAACAGAGGAAAAGCCCAGCGAGATCAGGCCGTTGATGAGCAGCGCCGTGATGGCGTGAGATGTGGATCGCAGGCAAAAATGCATTCCCGTGAGTGTAATGGCAAACGCAAGGATCATGCCGAAATTTTTGATATAATACCTGCTGGGAGACGCGGAAAATGCGTGCTTGTAGAGAACATAGGGCTCCACCGTGTGGCAGATGAGAAGATTGGTCACGGCAGTTGCGGCAATGACGCCGACGACCCCGAACAGCTTGACAAACAAGACCGATAAGATCACATTGAGCAGTCCTTCGGCAAGCGGCTTCCATCTGTCATGGTAAAAGGTTCCTGTGGCATCACGGAAGATCAAGGTGCTGTGACGCAAAAATTGCACGAAGCCGTTGAGTGTGATGACAAAGGAAATGCTTCTCAGCAAAAGCGGCGCGGAGGGGAACAAAAGTGCGATCAGATGATCGATCACGGCATAATATCCAAGGAAGAAAACAGCACCCAGCATAAAGTTCAGAAGATGAAGGCTGTCGGCATACGCCTGTACCGTTTTTTTGTTCTCTTCCGCATATAAATGTCCGAGGACTGAGGTCAGCGGGGTGAATACCAGTGCGAGAACACTCAGCATGGAGGAAAGCACCAGCGTATAATTGGCGTATTCGCCCAACGCAGCGACGCCCACAAATATCGAAATGATGACGCTGTCCGCTGTATTGACCAGGATGTCACCGATCTTGTGCATGAACATGGCCGCCACGTTTTTCTTGACAGCTTTTTGAATTTCTGCGCCCGGCCGCGCATGGATTGCTATGACGTCTCCGTGCTTTTTTCGGGTCACGACCTCTGTGATGAGCCATTGCGGGAGGAGGGCGATGATCCTGCAAAGCAAAAATGCGGCAAAGGATTGGGTGATGAGCAGGACGATGATCTGCAAAACGTATTGCAGAAGCATACCGCCTTGGGTGATCGCCGTGGAGATGTAATTGTTTTTGTAAGCGTTGATCAGAGAGAGCTTAGCGCTGAAGAGGTATGTGAGCACGACGGACAGCAGCATCAGAAAGAACGTCAGGTACATATTGACGTCAAGCGTCCGATAATCCTTGGCAAGGTATTTCAGAAAAGGCAGGACGGCAAGACCGCCGACAAAAATGATGCTGCCGATCAGCAGATACAGCTTGCGGAATAAATGATACAGGGCGGCGACCCTCTCCGTAGCCCCCTCCACGATGGGCTGATACATACAGAACGTAATGGCCGTTCCGATACCGAGCTCAGCGACCGAAAGAAAGCCGATGACGCTGATGTAGAGCGCGTTGAGACCGTTTACGCCATTTCCGCAGCTTGCAACCAGACACATTCTTGTGGCAATGGCCGCGAGCATAGTCATGATTTTAAAGGCGAGGGAAACGCGAATGTTCAATTTTCCTTTTTTTATATCCATCTGCATCACCGTTTACTCATCAGAATTGCATTTTTTTAAGTATAGCACAGAATATAAAAAAAATCAACACCTTTTAGCAAGAGGAAGCAAACGTCGGGGATGCTATTGAAAAGGTGAAAAACAAAAAATAAAAAAATCTTTCAAAAAACACTTGACAAGAGAGCTGTAATATGCTATAATACGATCTGTTACGGAGGCATAGCTCAGCTGGTTAGAGCGCATGCTTGACATGCATGAGGTCATTGGTTCGATTCCAACTGTCTCCACCAAACAAAAAAGAGGCGCTTGCGCCTCTTTTTTGTTTGCCGAAGTCGGCATGAATCGAAGCACGCCGCCGAGATACGTCGCGGCGGCATCTTCGGTCGCGCCGTTGAAGCTACTCACGGTAAACTGGGGAGCGGTACCCTCGAAATTTTCGATACAGCCCGAGAGAGCATTGGAGTACAGCAGCTTTTCTTCATGGATCCATTCGCCGTCCAGCCGTCCGTTGGAGCTTCTGGCGACAGCGACCACATAGCCCGCGGCTTCAAATTTGGATCAGATCAAGAGGAGCTCGCCCTCCTTGGTGGTGTACATCCAACAGCCGTCGGTAACACCCCTGGCATACCAGATAGGTTCGTCCGCACGGAAGAACTTAATGGGCTCAGAGATCAGGTGGGTGAGGTCATCCGAAAGCTTGGCGGCTACGATCAGGTGATTTTGTGAACTTAAGCGAGAGAGCGAGCAGATCTTTGGAATTGTCGGGTTACTCTGCTGCCACAACGGTGATGATGGTCTGGCCTATGCACAGCTCATCGTCGCGGAAAGAACTGTCGTCCGTGACCATACGAATAATGTATTCGCCGGCAGGAAGACCGTTGGGGTATTCATTGGCTATGATATCGTAACTTGTACCGTTTCCGATATCCTTAAGATACCAGTATTCATCAGCACCTACGCCGCTGTTCAGCCACTTGTCCATGGTCTGAATACCCACAAAGACCAGGTTATCTATCTGCTCCTCGGTAGCCCATGCAGTGATGATGATGGGCTCACCTACGGTGTAGGTGGTCTTGTCGGACTTGAGCGAGGGGATGATGGAGTCATCAGGCCCGTCGGGTTGCTCAGCTTCCACAATGGTAATGATGAACTCACCCAGACAACGCGCGTCGTCATGGAAATGGCTGTCGTCGGTGATCATGCGGACGATGTATTCACCAGCGGAAAGGCCATTAGGATACACGTTCGCAATGATGTCATAGGCGGTTCCGTTGCCGATCTGATTCAGATACCAGTACTTATCGCTGCCGAAGCCTTCGTTATACGTAGTCAGCTTCTGAATACCCACAAAGACCAGGTTATCTACCTGCTCCTCGGTAGCCCATGCAGTGATGATGATGGGCTCACCTACGGTGTAGGTGGTCTTGTCGGACTTGAGCGTGGGGGTGATGGAGGTGTCGGGGGTATCCGGTTCCTCTGTTTCGGGCTTATCCGGTGCATTGGGATCTATGATGGTGATGATGATCTCGGCCATGCAAAGCTCGTCATTTCGGAAAAAGCTGTCATCTGCCACCAAACGAAGGATGTATTCACCGGCAGGGAGGCCGTTGGGATACACATTCGCAATGATATCGTAGGCCATACCATTACCGATATCCTTCAAATACCAGTACTTATCCGAGCCAAGACCGGTATTGAGCCACCGATCCATGGTTTGGATACCAACGAATACGCCGTTTGCCACTTCTTTTTCAGTCGACGATGCCGTGATGATAATGGGCTCTCCCACCATATAGGTGGTCTTGTCCGAAGTCAGAGTGCCTACCTTCTCAAGTAAAGCAGAACGATTGGTGGAAGGCGTGTAGTCAGGAATGGCCAGAGACGCATCGGCTGCATAGGTCGTTCCCCAAGCGCGAATGTATCTACCCAAGCCTTGGATCAGAATCTCCTTGGTGTAGTCCGTCTGCTCGATCTTCAAGCGCACTGTGAGATGTCTTGTATTGTTATCGTACAGATCATAGTCGCAAGGATAGAACAGGAGAGGCGCTCTGACGATATCATAGAAGGAGAAGGGTACATCTTCCACGCCATGGTGGGCAACCTGGCAAGCATCACTCTTGAGATAATCGCCGTAGACCGTTACCATCATATCCGTACCGCGTTTGCCAATGTCGGCGGTAAATAATGTGTTATAGTCTGCATCATACAAACGGGTCACGATACTGGTATTATTAAAGTTGATATCGCGGTTTGCCAAGGTTCGATTGGTGATGTTTTTGTAGAGATCGTCAGGAGTCCACAGCACCTCCATGGTCAGATTACAGAAAACGAATTCCATACCCGTGTGCACGTAGACGAGCTTTGTACCGCTAAATCTGGCAACGTCCTCCCTGAAAGTCGTGCTCAGATAGAGTTCTTCTTCATCCAATTCAAACTCTTCCTCGTTCAAGGGATTGACCAACACATATTCCACTTGGATCTGATCGGCCCATCTGCGAGCAATCTGAGAAAACGCGGGATAATGGTCATTGTGGGAGTGTGTCATTACCCAAGCACGAATGAGCGGTTTGCCCTCGCCATTATGGTTATCTTTGAGATACTGGAGGAGCAATCTGGCTTGACTGCTGTAAGAACCGTCATAGACGATATACGAGCCGTCTTTGAGCTGAATGACATAGCTCATACCATTGACATGAGTGGAGTCCTCCAACTGTACAATCGTACATTCCACATCACCATCGGTAACGGCAGGATTTACAGGAGGCAGATAGTAGGCGGCGGTGTCAGAAATAACAATATTCAGTTCAGACAGTTCCTTAAACCAGTACACGTGAGCCATGGCAGTGCCCTTTGTGAATGTGGTAAAGCGGTTGTCGACCTTCTCGGTAGCACGGTACACGGTATAGCCATTGTCCGTGTAGTACTTGCAGGCCGCTTCAAAATCCGCGGCATTCTTGTTCTCAAAGGTGTACAGCATGGAGTTGTCGTCTCCAGCGTAGGTCACGTCAGCGGTATCCTTGCCGTATGCATCGGGGAGGGTCGCCTCTACGGTGGGCTCCACAGTAGGCAGAGTCACATCCTCCATATCGGCCAGAATCGCCGTAAATTTATACAGAGCCACGATCTCGCCTTGACCATTCTTGTATAACACGTCAACCGTGTGGCTTCCCACCAAATTCGAAAGATCGATTGCAATTCTCATGCGATTACCGGTATCGCCGCCGGCGCCCTGGTAGTGCTGCGTCAGACCTTCGTCCACGAACGTCCACTCCTCGTTGAACACAGGATCGCCGTCGTCAATTCGATAACCAAAGACTCCGAACTCTCCCTTTACGGCAACCCAGCCCCAAAAGGTCACACCCTTTTCCGTGCTGAAGGACAGGTCTGCCGTGCCGTTCCAGGAAGCAGACTGCCCCGGCGTAAACAGATCGGTACCGCTGGTGCCTGTCCCTTCCCACAGCTGATCGAAGGACAAATGCACGACGATACCCTTCTTTTCGTTCCACATAGGATACTCGCTTTCTAACGTAGGATCATTCCGGTCAGTTTTCGATTCAGTTTCATGAGGCGCTGTTGCTTCTTCTGTAGAAGGGGATTCGGTCGAAACATCCGCCTGTGATTCTTCTTCGGTAGGGCTTTCCGTTATAGTAGCTTCCGGCTCTTCGGTCGCTTTGCCGTCATCCGTTGTGACGGGATCATTCCCTTGACCGTTAGTACACGCTACAATACATAGTGCCATAACCAGCATAAGTACGGATAATAAAAACCATTTTTTCATTTTTTTCTCCTTCGCTTTATTGTTAAAACATTCACTTTGTAAATGTCATAACTGATATTTTCATTATATCTTATTTGGTTTTTCAAGTCAATATCGACCAAAGATTTTCTCTTTTTTTGACCGATTGATGATGTGTTTTATTACAAATTCAACTTTAATTTGGCTTTTTTACGCCGTAAAACCAAGTTTTGACTGTTTATTTTGTTGACTTTTGTGGTTTTATTTTGATTTTCATCTTGTTTTTTTGAAAATATGTGGTATAATACATTTAAGTTGCTCTTTTCAATGGAGGTGTACTATGAGAATTCAGCAAAGAAGAGATTATATCATACAAAAGGTCACACAAGACGGTTTCGCATCTATTGCCGAAGCTGCAAGGTATCTGGACGTATCCATCGAAACAGTACGCCGAGATATCAATCAGTTGGATCAAGAAGGATTGATCCGTAAAGTAAGGGGCGGTGCCGAACCCACAAAAAAATTTCTCCGTAAAGATATTCCTCGCTCCATGCGTCTCTATGTGAGCGAAGAAGAAAAGAACCGCATTGGTCAGGCAGCAGCGCTATTGATTCGCGATAACAGCATTGTAGGTCTTGATTGCGGTGTTTCTATTCAAATCATGGCAAAATACATATCAGGGGTTCAAAACGTGACATTTGTCACGAACAGTTTACCTATTGCCACAATTATAGAAGATAAAATGTTTTGCAAGGAGATTACGGGACGACTGGTATTCATCGGCGGTGAAATTGATATAAAAAACCGTTTTGCGAGAGGCGCATTGGCAACCGACACATTATCATTTTTCCATTTCGATCAAGCCTTTTTAAGCTGCTCGGCTATATCAACACATGGTGTCTCTTGTTACAATATTGAGGAAAGTGTTTTTGCCGCACACATGACAAAACAGGCAACTCAAAAAATCTTGTTGACTGAAAAAGACAAGATCAACAAAAATTCCTTACACAAATATGCTGAAATGACGGATTTTGATTTTATCGTCTTTAGTGAACCGTCCTTGTTAACTGCGGAAATTAAGAAAGTATTGGACAAGTCTTCAACAGAAATCATTCTTGCGACTTGATCTGTAAGATGGGTTACTTCTTCTTTTGTTATGCTATAATCTTTATGCGGTCTGTTTTGAGGTGGAAAATATTCGACTTTGTTGTATTTATCTCCACCAAACAAAAAAAGAGGCGCTTGCGCCTCTTTTTTTGTTTGCCGAAGTCGGCATGAATCGAAGCACACCGCTGAGATATGTCGCGGCGACATCTTTGCGCGATATGGAGAGAAGGGAAGGAGAAAGTCGGGCGCAAAGCGTGGTTCAGATTCCAACTGTCTCCCGATATTGCATGAAAATACGAAAGAGTCGCTTGCACCTCTTTTTTGTCCGTCAAAACAAACAATTGGGGCGGAGCTTCTGTGTGCAAAACGCCACAAATCAAACAAACTACTTTACAAAAAGAACAAGTTGTGTTATAATTGAAAAAGTATTCCCATCCTTAGTTGATCAGGAGGCGTTTTATGAAACGTATGCTTGCGTCCCGCCGTGCGGGATTTTGTACACTTCTGTTGTTGGCCATTCTTCTGGCCCTCGTCCTGGTGGCCTGTACCGGCGAAAACGTAACGGAAACTCCCACCGCAGACGAAACTGTATCCGCGACCGAGGCAATCGGATCGGCTGATGTGACCGAGCCTGACGAGCAGTCTTCGATTTCCCCCGCAGGGACCGATACCGAGCCTGCCGTGCCCGAAGACCCGACCGAGCCGCAGAGCGAAACCGATGCTTCCTCCGATAGCGAGCTCCCTGAGGAAAGCGAGACCGAAGCACCTACCGAGACGGTGGATAACTCTCAGCGTGTCAACGAACCCACCGACCCTGCCTTCCTGACCTTCTACGACAACAAGCGCAACAGAACGCTTTTCACGGGTGCAAACCAGTGCAAGTACGAGATCGTTATGGACGAGACCTACGGCTCTGTCCTCAAGCTGACCACCACCCAGAATGCGTCCGATCCCTTCATTGCGTTCAACTATGCCAACTACATGAAGCAGCACGACCTGACGGCGATCAGCGCTGACGAATATAAGTTCATGGTGTATACCCTCCGTGTGGAAAACGTGTCCTGCGACTCCTTTGAAATGTTCTATTATGCCGGCAATATCACAGGCGCAACCCCCGGATATAACATGACAGCCTCCTTCGATTCCTCCCGCAATGATTGGCAGAAGATCATCTTTGACCTCTCCAACGTGGATTTCTCGGGAGATCTGCACGGTATTCGTTGGGATTTCCTGACCACTCCCGGCGGCGCAGGGGAAAGTGTCTACATTTATTCGATTGAATTTTTTAAAACCAGAGAAGAAGCAATGAAGAATTTCGATCTTGACATGACCCGCCCCGGTGAAGGCTCTGATCTGACCGAAGCACCCGTGGACGGCGTGAACTACGACAAGCTGAATGCCCCCGACGAGGATGCTTCCGTTGCTATGTGGTTCGATCATATGACCGAGAAGCTGTATCAAAACGATACCACGTCCTCGGGTATGAATACCTACGTTATCTCCATGGCGGGCAACAGCATTGAAAATTGCCAGTTCTTCTTAGCCCCCGAAAATAACCGCTCCTTTGACGTGACCCTCTCCGCTTTCTCCGACGGCAACGGTCATACGCTGCGAGCCGAGGTGTTGCGCGAGCATTACGTCAACGTCAACGGCAAGATGCTCCCCGATGCGCTGCCTCCTCTGCAGGGCGCTGTGGCGGTGAAGGGCGGCAATTCTCAAGGCTTTGTCATCAAGGTCTGGGCCGAGATGCATCAGCCCGCAGGCCTTTATACCGCAACGCTGGACATCAGGGATGCCGAAACAGGCAAGCATATCAAGACCGCCAACGTCTACGTCAACGTCTGGGGCTTCTCGCTTTCCGAGGAAACCGCGCTCAAGACGGCGATCGGTCTGGGGGATTGGCCCATCGTTGCTTCTTACCAGAACCGCGGTATGAACGACATGGAGTACTGGGATCTCTACAGAGTTTACTACGACTTCCTGCTGGAGAACCGTCTCTGCGCTTACCGTCTGCCCTATAACCTCACCGACGGCCGCGTGACCGATTATCTGAACAATCCCCGCGTGAATTCCTTCGTGATCAACAAGATCAGCGATAACGAAAGCCAGGCGTACAGCATTCTGAGCCAGAATCCCGATTGGATGAAGAAGGGCTTCTACTATTATGTGGATGAGCCCACCAACATGGATCTTCTGAACAAGCTGGCCGCCGCAGGCAACCGTCTGTCCGAAACCTTCCCCGGCTACAGACAGGTATCTCCCTTCTTTACCAATGTTCAGGTGGATGCAAACACCGACCAGATCGACTATATGACTCCCTACACCAATATCTGGTGTGTCAAGCCCTTTGCACTTACCCCCAGAGACAAGTACCTTGTCGCAGGCGCGCAGTTTGTGACGTCTCGCGCACAGGATGAAAAGTCCGGCACCTTCGCTGAGCGCATGGAAGCGCTGAGAGCCGAGGGACACGAGCTGTGGCTGTACGTTTGCTGGGAGCCCGCACAGCCTTATGCCAACTGGCTGGCACTGGGCGACGGCACCGAGCCCATCGTGACCATCTGGCAATGCGCCATGGGTGATGCCACGGGTATGCTTTACTGGGATTCCGTTTATTGGACGGCTGATCCCATGAACGATCTCACCCCTCTCATCGGTGCTAATTCTCACGGCGACGGCGTTCTCCTCTACAGCGGTGCGCAGGTGGGCATCTACGAGCCGATCTCCTCCTTCCGTCTGGAGAATGTCCGCCTGGGCATTCAGGACTATCAGCTCTTGTCCATGCTGGAAGCAGAGCAGGGTCAGGCTGCCGCCGATGAGATGATCGCCATGGTTACGACCGACGTCATTACCTACACCAACGACGATGACTATCTCCATGCCGTCCGTGTGCTTCTCGGTGAGAAGGTGAACGAGCTGGCAAAGGATTAAACGAGAGGTTATCTAAAAAACATACGCATGGGTGTCTCTTTGGGAGGCATCCATGCTTTTTTTCTAATTTTGGAATGGATGAAAAAAACGAGGCAAAAATATTTTTCCGAATTTGGAACAAAACACTTGACAAACAAGAAAACATGGTGTATAATGGTATCAACATCGGAACATCCCGACAAACATGAGCATATTGATTTCAGTCAGGAAGAAAAGGAGATACAGATTATGGCAAAGGCGGCAAAGAAGTCCCTCGCCCCCATGGTGGCACACGACGCAGACAGAGAAGAGAAGAGAAAAGCTCTGCAAACCGCAATGAAGCAGATCGAAAAGGATTTTGGAGAAGGCTCCATCATGAAGCTGGGGGATAACCAGCGTATGACGGTGCAGGCGGTACATACAGGCTCGCTGTCGCTGGACATGGCGCTGGGCATCGGCGGCGTTCCTCGCGGCCGTATCGTGGAGATCTACGGTCCCGAATCCTCGGGTAAAACCACCGTGGCTCTGCATATCGTTGCTGAGGTACAGAAGGCTGGCGGAGAAGCCGCATTCATTGATGCAGAGCACGCGCTGGATCCCGTATATGCCAAGGCGCTGGGCGTGGATACCGATAACCTGCTGGTCTCCCAGCCCGATTGCGGCGAGGACGCGCTTTCCATCTGTGAGTCCCTCGTGCGTTCGGGTGCTGTAGACGTGGTGGTCGTGGACTCGGTTGCCGCGCTTGTTCCTCGCCAGGAGATCGAGGGAGATATGGGCTCCGCAACCGTGGGTATGCAGGCAAGACTCATGTCGCAGGCCATGCGTAAGCTCTCTGCGGTCATTTCCAAGAGCCAGGCCGTGGTTATTTTTATCAACCAGCTCAGAGAAAAAGTGGGCGTGATGTACGGTAACCCCGAAACCACCCCCGGCGGACGTGCGCTCAAGTTCTACGCATCGGTGCGTATCGACGTTCGCCGTACCGAGCAGCTCAAGAAGGGGACCGAGGTGTACGGAAACCACGTGCGCTGTAAGATCGTGAAGAATAAGGTCGCGCCTCCCTTCAAGGTGGCGGAGTTTGATATCCTGTACGGCAAGGGCATTTCCCGTGTCAGCGAGATCCTGGATTTTGCCATTGAGCTGGACATTGTCAAAAAGAGCGGCTCCTGGTTCTCCTATGACGGCCAGAGATTGGGGCAGGGCAAGGACACCATCCGCCAGTATATCGAGGATCATCCCGAGTTCATGGATGAGCTGGAGGAAAAGGTCAGAGCCGCGAGTGCTGAGACGGATCTCTTAGCCGGCAATGATTTCGAACTCGACGACGAGGACGACGAGGAGGATTACGACATCCGTACGCTGGGTGAGGACGATGAGTCCTAAGGCTTTTCGTCTGGTGGACGCTTTGGGGGCGTCCGAAAAGTCTCAAGCAGATGCGCGGAGATCGCAAAACAGGGCGATTCAGGCCGAGCCCGAAAGGGAACCGGAAAAGATGCACCGTGCGGGTACGACCTTGGCGGCACCACGAAAGAAATCCGATGCCGACGTTCAGGATGACCCCATGGAGGCTGTTCTGACAAAGGCGGCGGAGCTTTTGGGATATGGCGCAATCTCACCCCGTCGGCTTTCGCAAAAGCTGTTGCAGCGGGGCTATGATGCCGATACCGTAGCGGCGGCGATCGGCTATTTGACAGAACGCGGACTGTTGCGAGAGAGCGAGGATGCGGTGCGCTTTGCCGAGCAAGGCGTGCGTAAGCTGTGGGGAACGCGCAGAATCCGCGAGGATCTTTATGCGCGGGGATTTTCGTCGGATGCGATCGACGAGGCCATGGATGCGCTGGAATCCGTGGATTTTGAAGAAAATTGTGCCAAGGTGATCCGAAAGAAATACGGCAGCGCTCCCGAAGACCCGGCCGAGCTCAAGAAAATGACGGCCGCGCTGGTGCGGTGCGGCTATACCTTCTCGGAGATCAAAGCGGCGGTACGACTGATCCGTGACGACTGACGCATGGCGCCCGAAGCCTGCCGTATAGCTTATAAATAACCAAAGGCTCTCCCGATAGCGTAGTGCCCTTAAGGACACTACGCATCGATATAAATCCCTAACGGGATTTTCGATATGTTGCTATCGCAACTCGATATGCTGCGCTCGATATGTTTGCTTCGCAAACGAGGGATTTATATCATATCGAAACCGACCGCAAGGGCGGTTATATCGAATTTGCCGTAAGGCAAATATATCGAGCCGAGCCAAGCGAGGCATATCGACAAATAGCATCTGTGGATACAGATGCAGTGCTTGTCAAGAAAAGAGGACATAGAACGCAAAAACGCTCTATGTCCTTTTCCTGTCGGTAGGTATCATATTCTATTGAATCTAAAACTGTCCTTTAGAGTACAACCCTATCGGGAGAGCCTTTTTGTGTTGGAATATCTATGAAAATTTCCGTGTCTGCCGATGTTGAGGGTTGCTTTACAGCGTAACGGTCAGGGGGGTATTTTCGGGGATCTCGTAGCACTTGCCGCCGAGGATCAGTGTGCCGCCCTTGCGAGTGGCCGTCACGGTGCAGGAGGTTGCGTCCATTTGGACCGACACCTCGCCGCCTTCGGGAAGCGGCACCTTGCCGTCGATGCTGCTGTACAGTCCGCGGTTGGGCTCCACGGAGAAGGTCTCATAGCCCACGGACGTGGGGTAGACACCGAGGCAGTAGCGCCCGAGCAGGTAGATCGGGCCGCCGCCCCAAGCATGGCAGAGGGAGCAGCCGTACTTCATGCCGTACATTCCGTAGTGCTGAATGCCCGTGTGCTCGGGGATGTATTCCTCCCAGATAGAGGTCGCGCCCAGCTTGACCATGCCGCCCCAGTAGGATTCGATCTTCTTCTGGGCATATCTCAGCTTGCCCATTTTGCAGAGTGCGCAGAGCTCGAAGAATTCAAAATAAGGCGTGGTGATGTGGGTGATCTCGTCGTTTTCCAGTACACAGCGCACGATCTTGCGTGCACGTTTCTCAGAAACGAAGTCGTACATGATGGCAAAAATGTTGGCGTGGCGGGTGATGCTTTCCTTGCCCGTGGTATAGCAGTCCACGAATCCGCCGCGATCCTCGCGCCAGAAGTCGCGCATGATGTTGCGCTTGAGCTTGTCGGCTGCCTTGCGGTATGCGTCGCCGTCAAGACCTACCAGCTCGGACAGGGAAGCCATGGCGTTGCGGCATTGCCAAAGCAGGATCTGCTCGGCACACAGCGCGCCGCCCTTGTCCATATCCGACCAGTCGATGAACACCCAGTCGCCGGGCATACCCCAAACGTAGCCCGCTTCGTTGAGACGGCCGTTGATGAAATCGTACAGCGCCTTAAGACGGTCGTAATAGATTCGGATAAACTGCGCATCTCCCGTGGCGAAATAGTATTCATAGGCACCGATGATGAGGTACATAGAGTAGTCGTTGATGGTGTTGATATGCTGCTCGTAGGGGGGCTTGCCGAGGAGGGCGACAATGGTACGCTTGGTGATGGCGGGGTCAAAGAACAAATAGTTGTTGGCCTTGTAGGACTGATACGCGTCACCCGACCAGCACCAGCGATCCCGCTTGATGCCGTCGAGGAAGAACTCGCGGGAGTTCAGATGCAGGGTGTAGGCGCAGATCTCCCAAATCTTGTTGACGTTCTTGCGGTTGCAGGTGAACGCGCCGCGATCGGTGAGGGGGAGATATTCGTATTCCGCATATACAGAAAGCGGAGCAGTCTGCTCGGCTTTGACGCAAACGAAGCGGAAGGCACGGGGGGCGAGGGTGTAGCTGCTTTGTCCCGTGACCGTCTCGCGGATCAAGGCCTCGGGGTAGTCCAGAGCCTCCTCGCGGGATTCGCCGTAGGTGATGCGCACGGCGCTGTCAGGCTGGGCGTTTTCAATATGCAGAACCGCGTAAGTTTCTTTTCCAAAGTCATACAGGGTGCCTTCGGGGGTTTTCTGCACCTTGACGGCGTCCATGCGGCTGTAGGCAAACTTGAAAATACGCGGATCGTCGGTGGGCTCGGTGTACGCCGGGTCGCATCCGACGGGGATGCCCTTGCCTGCCAGATGATCCGTGAGCCATGTCTCGTCGGTAACGAGATACTTGCTGTTGATATAGATGCAGGGGAAGCCCTCGGTGGCCAGCATGCATACGCGCACGGCGTGGTCGCCTGCGGGGACGGTGATGTCGGTGTTGACGGGATAACGGGCACCGTCGATGGTCACGTAGGCCTTGTGGGGGGTGACCACGCGGACGGTATCCTCCTCGTCGGAGTGATAGGCCTTCGCGAAGCTGGCGTTGGGATAGGGGGCGGACATAGCCCAGAAGGGGGGATATTCGCAGCCGAATTCCTCACGCCGTGTGTGGAGCTTCATGCTGTGGTAGAGCTCAAAATCGCCGTTGTACCAGATCCATTTTGCTTGTTTCATAGGGGGCTCCTTTTCTTTTTGGTTTTTGAAATTGACGGTTGGGGGATCGCGCGGTAAATTGTTGTTTGCCGCAGTGCGGCGGCCAATATCGCGTAACTCTCTCCAAATCCGAGTGAATCACCCGATGGGCAGTATAGCGGTAAATTGTTGTTTGCTGCAGTGCGGCGGCCAATATCGCGTAACTCTCTCCAAATCCGAGTGAATCACCCGATGGGCAGTATAGCGGTAAATTGTTGTTTGCTGCAGTGTGGCGGCCATTGCTCGCGTGACATTCTCCGCAGGGAAGGTGCATCACCTGACAAGAGGTTGGTTATGTAAATTGTTGTTTAGCGGAGAATTAACGAAAACCCGTAGGGGCGGATTCCATATCCGCCCGTTCCCTCTAAAGATC
>JAGASP010000011.1 GCA_017621695.1 Clostridia bacterium | reverse complement strand
TAGGGGCGACCCTATGTGGTCGCCCGTCGTCCCGACATCGACAAAACCCTTGTGGGTCAACAATCTTTTTGGCGGGAGGCCACACAGGGCCTCCCCTACGGCCATGTTGGTCATACGCCCGTAAACAACAATTTACAAGACAACCCTTTGTCGGCTGATACACCTCCGCCTTGGCACGTGTTACGCGAGTCAATGCCCACCGCAGGTGGACGAAGTGCAAGACCCCACAAAGAACATAAGATAAGGAGATCCCCCATGATCAAATTTGGCACCGGCGGCTGGAGAGCCGTCATTGGTTCTGATTTTATTGAAAAAAATGTTCGCTACGTGGCTGAGGGTATTTTTCGCCTCATGGAGGAGGACGGAAAAACAGACAAGCCTACCATCATCGGCTACGACCATCGGTTTCTTTCCGAACCTGCCGCACGTTGGATGGCAGAGGTGTTTGCCGCCCACGGCATGACGGTCTGGTTCATGAACCGCTCTGCGCCTACTCCCCTTGTGATGCACACCGTCAAAAAGCAAGAGCTTAATTTCGGCGTGGAGATCACCGCCAGCCATAATCCTTCCTCCTACAACGGTATCAAGCTCATTGTGGAGGAGGGGCGTGATGCACCCGTGGAAATGACCGAGCGATTGGAGGCGTGGATCGCCCGTGCAGAAACCGAGGACAACGTCGATTGTTTGCCGTTCGACAAGGCCTGCGATAAAGGCTTGATCGTGTACCGTAAAAATCCCTTCAACGCCTTTATAGACGACATTTTGGCCGTTCTCAACGTGGATGCCATCCGAGAGCACGGCGCGCGTGTGCTGTTTGATCCCATGTACGGCTCGGGTACTTATCCTCTGCTTGTGATTCTTTGCACTGCCCGTTGTACCGTGGATATGATCCACAACACCCGTGATGCATATTTTGGCGGTAGCCTGCCCGCCCCCTCCTCACAGAGTTTGGGAGAACTGAGAAACCGCGTGCTGGAAGGGAAGTACGAGCTGGGTATCGCGTTTGATGGCGACGGTGACCGCCTGGGTATCATCGACCGCGACGGACGTTACATCACCGCCAACGAAATCCTTGTCATGCTCTATTGGTATCTCCATGAGGTCAAGGGATGGCGCGGTCCTGTGGTCAGAAATTTGGCTACCACGCATATGCTGGACGTGATGGCCGCGGATTTCGGCGAAGTATGCCACGAGGTTCCCGTAGGCTTTAAGTACATTTCCTCCAAGATCGACGAGGCTGATGCCATTCTGGGCGGTGAATCCTCGGGAGGACTGACAGTTCGCGGTCACATTCACGGAAAGGATTCCGTCTATGCGGCGTCTCTTTTCGTGGAGATGCTGTCTGTCGTGGAAAAATCCCCCTCGACGATCATGGCCGAGCTGGAGCAGAAATACGGTAAATATACGATGGTAGAGGATAATATCACCTTTACCGTAGAACAGAAGTCCACTGTCAACCGCATGATTTTTGAAGAACAGAAGATTCCGTTCTTCGGCAAACCCGTTTCCCGCGTCAGCTATGAGGACGGCTGTAAGGTCTATTTTGCCGACAACAGCTTTGTTATTTGCCGTTTCTCCGGCACCGAGCCGCTTTTGCGCATCTTTGCCGAGGCTGCAGATGAGGAGATCGCCAAGGGCTACATCCAAGCGTTCCGAGATCTCTTGGCTTTGCAGTAATTTATGATCTATTTGACAGAGGCTTGCTTATCCCAACGTCACGTCGTCACGACGGACCGATGGGACAGGCAAGCTTCTTTTATTTTACGGATCTGGGGTGCGCGGAGGGAGAGACAGGAATGATTGCACAAATCAGGGGAGTGTTGTTTGGTTATAGTGACAAAGTTTGCTTATTATAAAATAAAGTTTTTAGAAAACTATTGACAATCAAGTGAACTTATGATAAAATGTACGTGACGGTCAAGGGAACGTTAAATGAAGTTTCCGAAACGCAAGGAGGGATATCATGAGACTGTTGATTCGCGAAAAGATTTTCACATGGGCGGACAAATTTACCGTAACCGATGAGCACGGAGAGGCCCGCTATACGGTGGAGGGACAGTTTTTTTCTTGGGGTAAAAAGCTTCGTGTGTATGATTTACAGGGGCGGGAGGTCGCTTATATTGAACAAAAGGTGATGAGCTTTTTGCCGCGCTACTGTGTATACGTCGGGGAGCATCTCATTGGCGAGGTGACCAAGGAGATATCCTTTTTCCATCCCAGATACTCGGTAAGGGGAGCGGGATGGGACGTAGAAGGGGAATTCTGGGAGCATAACTATACCGTCTTCAAAAACGGCCGCCCCATTGTTTCCATCGACAAGGATTGGTTTGCCTGGGGGGATTGCTACACGTTGGATATTGCTGATCCTCAAGACGAGATCCAAGCCCTTGCGCTCGTTTTAGCCATTGACTGCGCCATGGAAACAGGAGATTGACAAAGAATGATTTATTTGGTATAATAAAATCATCCTGAACCAAAGGAGTACATTATGAACGAAATACTGGTTGCTACCAACCTGAAAAAAACCTTCAAGCTGTCAGCAAAACAGCAAAAAATCGAAAAGACAAACCAAAAGCTCAAGGTCGCTGTGGATGGGCTGAGCTTTTCCGCCTATCAAGGCGAGATTTTTGGCCTCCTGGGACCCAACGGCGCAGGTAAGACGACCACCCTTCGCATGATCGCGACCCTGATCCGCCCTGATGAGGGAGACGTGACCGTCGAGGGAGTCAGCGCGGTGTCCGATCCCGCAGAGGTACGCAGTCGCATCGGCTTTCTTACAAGCGAACTTAAGCTGGAGGACTTTTTTACCCCCAACTATATCTATGATTTCTTCTCTGAGCTGCACGGCGTTGATCCCGTGATCGCCGCCGCACGGAAAAAGCAACTGTTTTCCCGCTTCGGCATTGACAAATTTGCCGAAGTGAAGGTGGCCAATCTGTCCACGGGCATGAAGCAGAAGGTCTCTCTTGTGATCTCTGTCGTTCACGATCCTGACATCATCATTTTTGACGAGCCTACCAACGGTCTTGACGTCATCACTGCCAAAACCGTGACGGATTATCTCATTGAGCTGAGAGAAGCGGGCAAGACGGTCATTGTCTCTACCCACATTTTCAGCCTTGTGGAAAAGATCTGCGACCGCGTGGGTATCATCATCGACGGCAAAATGACGGTGTGTGATACCCTCCCAAACGTCTGCGGCAATATGAGCCTTGAGGATCGCTTCTTTGAGCTGTATTCCGCGGCTGTCGGCGAAGCATAAGGGGGTGTTAGCATGAAAAACAACAGAAAAAACAACATCCTGACGGTCATGAAAAAGGAGCTTCGCCGTTTCTTCGGTGACCGCCGCATGGTTGCGACCATCATTTTGCCCGGCCTCCTCATTTATCTCGTATATTCCTTGATGGGAAATGCGTTTTCCGATACTGTCGGAGGAGAGGGCGAGGGGGAAGCGGTCTACAGGGTGCAGGCGGTGCATATGTCCGAGACGGTCCATGCCATGGTCGAACGCTCAGATGCCCCTATGGAATTTTACGCTTGCCCCGACTGTGACGGGCTGCACGACACCGAAAGCATGGCAGAAAGCCTGCAATCGGGAGCGATAGATCTTTTTGTGGCATTTCCCGAAAACTTTGACGCACTCGTGGCGGCTTACGATCCTGCAAGCGGACAGCCTGCCCCCGAGGTGCAGATCTATTACGATTCCACGTCCCAAAGATCTACGGCCGCTTACACCATGATGACAGCGGTGTTGGACGGCTTTGAGTCCACCATGACCAACCGCTTTGACATCAATCGCACGGCGGACGTGACCTACGATCTTGCGTCCGAGGAGGATATTACGGGTATGGTCTTCTCCATGCTCATGCCTATGCTGCTCGTCATGCTGACCTTCTCGGGCTGTATGGCGGTTGCGCCCGAATCCATCGCCGGAGAGAAGGAGCGCGGAACCATTGCCACGTTGCTTGTGACCCCTCTGCGCCGCAGTGAGCTTGCCATCGGTAAGATCGCCGCGATCAGTATCATCTCCTTGCTGAGCGGTACCTGCAGCTTCCTCGGCGTCCTTTTGTCTTTGCCCAAGCTGATGGGCGGGGAAGAGATGGGCATGGTGGATGCCTCCATCTACGGTATCACCGATTATCTCTGGATCCTCGGCGTGATCCTGTCCACCGTCTTATTGTTCGTGTCCCTGATCTCGGTGCTGTCCGCTTTGTCCAAGTCTGTTAAGGAAGCGGCAAGTCTCGTGACTCCCATCATGTTGCTTGTGATGCTTGTCGGTGTCAGCGGGATGTTTGGCAGCGGCACGGTTGAGCCTGTGATGCATCTGATTCCCGTTTACAACAGCGTACAGTGCATCAGCGGTATTTTCTCCATGAGCTATGAGCCTGTGAGTGTGATCATCACCATGGTGACCAATGTCGCATTGGCGGGTGTCATGGTGGCGGTGCTGACGAAGGTGTTCAACAGCGAGAAGATTATGCTTAATAAGTGAGGGGAATAGTAAGATAAATTGTTGTTTAGGCGGCAGTGCCGCCGGCCAACGCTCGCGTGACGCTCTCCCAGGCGAAGGTGCATCACTCGATGGGAAGTGCAACGGTAAATTGTTGTTTAGCGGCCTAAGGGGGTGCAGGGGCGCAGCCCC
>JAGASP010000010.1 GCA_017621695.1 Clostridia bacterium | reverse complement strand
TAGGGGCGACCCTATGTGGTCGCCCGTCGTCCCGACATCGACAAAACCCTTGTGGGTCAACAATCTTTTTGGCGGGAGGCCACACAGGGCCTCCCCTACGGCCATGTTGGTCATACGCCCGTAAACAACAATTTACAAGACTGACCTCTTATCGGGTGATGCACCTTCGCCTTGGAGAGTGTCACGCGAGCAATGGCCGCCGCACTGCGGCAAACAACAATTTACTGTATAAATCCACCCTCATTATACCCCACCGTTTCCCCCTTGTCAATAGGTTTTGAAAAAATAATTAAGAAAACTTAAAAATGGGATTGACAAAACCACCATTCCTGTGCTATACTTGTGCACGAGTTAAGGAGACTTAACACGATGAGAGCAAGGAGGATATCAGAATGAACAACAAATGTTATCACCGCGTGCCCGAAATGAAAAAGGAACGCGAAACCTGCGAGGGCATTTGCCCGTATTATCTCAGAGACCGCGGTAACGGTCTTGTGTATTGCGAGTGTGCCCGTTTCCGTTTTCCTGATAAGCTGGCACGCAGAGAGATCGTTTACGGCTACTGTGCACATCCCGATCATTACAAGCAATGCCCCATCAAGCAGACGATGGATCATTTCTATGAGCGCAAGTACAGCATGATCGACGCGGATGAAAGGGGGGCTTCCTATGTCCAAGAAAATGACGGACAAGGCACGACAACCGCGTGACATCGATGAGCTTTTGCGGCTGTATCATGCGTGGTTTGCGGTGCTGCTCCGTTGTCTTGGGGAGGGAGAGCATCGGATCACGCAGGCAGATATTGCGGCGGCGCTCTCGGGAAACCGTATCGCTGTCCGAAAGGAGGAGCGTGACTACGTGGTCTGTCTGGCGGATGCCGAACCAAACGGAAAGGAGACAACGTATGGCGAAAATATCTGAGACATCTTCCGAGAGGGGCGTTGACGGGAGAGACGAGAGACTTTGCAAGCTCGTCGAGGATGCGATATGCCGCCGTGCCAAGGGCTATAAGGTCTCCTTGAAAAAGACCCTGAAGGTCAAACGGGTAGACTATGATCCTGACACGGGAAAGAAGACCTGTGAAAGAGAAGAGCTACTTCCCGGGGTGGAGGAGGTGCACGTTCCCGGGGACGTCCGCGCCGCTGCGTATTTTCTCAATAACCGTGCGCCCGATCGCTGGTGTGAGCATCCCAATACGGCTGAGGATGTGGGAGAGAGCGGAGGGATCGTAGAGATCCCTGCGGTCGCGGCGCGGGATACCCAGGACGGGGAGGGTGACAAGCGTGGATGAAAGACCGTTTGTCTGGCGGCCGCAGCCCAGACAGCGGCTGTTCATGTCCTGCCCCGAGGAAGAGGCGCTATACGGCGGAGCGGCAGGCGGCGGAAAATCCGATGCATTGCTTATTGAGGCCCTGCGGCAGGTACATATTCCGCATTACAGGGGCTTGATCCTTCGGAAAACTTATCCGCAGTTGGCCGAATTGATCGGAAAATCCCAATGCTACTATCCTATGGCTGTCAAAGGGGCAGAATATACGGCGACTTCGCATACCTGGCGATTTCCGAGTGGGGCGAGGATCATGTTCGGATCCATGACGCATCCCAAGGACAGGCTCAATTATCAGGGACAGGCCTACGATTATATCGCCTTCGACGAGCTGACGCAGTTTACATGGGAGGAATACAGCTATTTGTTTTCGAGAAACCGTCCCTCGGGGGTGGGGACACGTTGTTATATCCGCGCCACGGCAAATCCCGGGGGTATCGGACATGGGTGGGTCAAGGCGAGGTTCATTACCCCCGCGCCCCCCATGACACCCATTTGTGAAACTGTCAAAGTACGCTATCCCGACGGACATGAGGAGGAAAAGCAAAGAAGTCGGATTTTCGTGCCCTCTACGGTATTTGACAACGAAATTCTACTGCGAAACGATCCCGAATATCTCACGCGCCTTGCCATACTGCCTGAGGCCGAGAAAAAGGCGTTACTCTACGGGGATTGGGACAGCTTTTCGGGACAGGTGTTTACGGAATGGCGAAACGATCCCGCGCACTATAAAGATCGCGTGGGAACACACGTCATTACCCCTTTTCGTATTCCCGATACATGGGCCGTGTGGCGGGGATTTGACTGGGGGTATTCCAAGCCGTTTTCGGTGGGGTGGTATGCTGTGGATCACGATGGGCGGCTATACCGTATCCGCGAGCTTTACGGTTGCAGAGGGGACAGCGCGGGCTTGCCCATCCCCGACACGGGGGTTGGTTGGAGTGCGGATGCCATTGCACGGGAGATCCGACGCATCGAAAGTCAGGATCCCAACCTGAAAAATCGCCGCATTCAAGGAATTGCCGATCCCGCTATTTACCAGAAGAACGGTGGGGAGTCGATCGGCGCGATGATGGAGCGTGAAGGGGTGTATTGGGACAAGGCCGACAATACGCGTTTGGCCGGGAAAGCCCAGCTACACCGCCGTCTGGCTTTTGATAAAAGCGGAATTCCCATGCTGTACGTGTTTTCTACCTGCAGGCATTTTATCCGCACGGTGCCGTCGCTCATATATAGCCAGATCAACGTCGAGGACGTGGATACGACGGGGGAGGATCATATCTATGACGAATGCCGCTATATTTGCATGGAAAATCCGTTGGCGCCAAGGCTCGATATGCATATGCATCTTGGGGTGGAGGAGGATCCCTTGGAGCTTATGCCCTACAAACCAAGCATGATGAAAGGAAGGTAAAAAAATGAAACACACAGAAGAACAACCTGTGCTGACATCGGCGCAGGTGGCGGAATCGGCGGAGCGTCTTCGTGCCTATCAAGCCGCAAAGCAAGCGTTGGACGGACGTATCGGTGAGGAGATGAATTGGTGGTACGGTCGGTACGGAAAAGAGGGAAGGGCGGATGCGGGAAAATCCACGTCGGCATGGCTCTTCAACAGTATTGCGCATAAGCACGCGGATCTTTGCGACAACTATCCCGTATGCCGAGTGCTCCCGAGAGAGCCGGGGGATGAAAAGGATGCGGAGATGCTCTCTCTCGTGCTCCCTGTGATCACCGAGCGGTGTCGGTTTGAAAAGCTGTATTCCGATAATGCATGGAGCAAGCTGAAGCATGGAATGGCGGGATACGGGATCTTTTGGAATGCTGCCTTAGAGAACGGGTTCGGTGACGTGGATATCCGTCGGGTGGACATTGCCAATCTCTTTTGGGAACCCGGGATCTCGAATCTGCAGGACACACCCCACCTTTATCTTGTGTCGCTGGAGGATACCGATGCGCTGTTGGCTGCATATCCCGTTTTGGCGGAGGAAAAAGCATGGCAAAGGGAGAACGGCGCTGTGCCCGATATCGGTGGAAGCTATCTCGGAGGGGGCTCTGCAGAAGGGAAGACTGCCGTGGTGGACTGGTATTACAAGGTCACAGATGCCTGCGGACGTACGGTGCTGCATTATGCAAAGTTTGTGGGGGAGACGCTTTTGTACGCCTCTCAAAACGATCCTGCGTATGCCGAGCGCGGATGGTACGATCACGGGAAATATCCCTTTGTGCTGGACGTGTTCTATCCCCGCGAGGGATCCCTCGAGGGCTACGGCATGATCTCCGTCGGAAAGAATGCGCAGGACTACATTGACGAGCTGGACGGTCGGCTTTTGGAATACGCCAATTGGGCCAGCCGCGTCCGTTATTGGGCCAAGCGCTCTCTGGGTGTCAACGAGCAGGACTTTCTGAACAAGGATCGCCACATCATTGAGGTGGAAGGGGATATCGACGAGGAAAAGCTGCGGCAGATCACGCTTTCTCCCATGGACAGCGCGCTTTCCGAGCTGCGCCTCATGAAGATCGATGAGCTCAAGGAGACGACGGGAACGAAGGACGTCTCCCTCGGTTCTTCCTCGGGCGGTGTGACGGCGGCGGCTGCCATTACGGCTTTGCAGGAAGCGGGAGAGAAGGGAAGCCGCGACTGCCTGTCTGGGACCTACCGTGCGTTTGTGGAGATCATGGAGCAGGTCATTGAGCTGATCCGCCAATTTTACGACAGCACCCGCACCTTCCGTATCACGGGCGAGGGAAAGCACACCTATCTCAGCTATTCCAACCGCGGGATCACCGAGCGGGAAAACGGCAAAAACAGCGAGGGAGAGATCACCTATTACCGCCCTGTTTTTGATATTGACGTCAGGGCTGAGCAGATGTCACCCCATTCCAGAGCCGAGAAAAACGCTTTGATGCTGTCCCTTTACGAGAGCGGGATGCTGGATGAAGGCAGAGAACGGGCGGCGCTGAGAGCCTTGGAGGGGATGGAATTTGAGGGGGTGTCAGCCCTCAGAGCTACCCTGAGGGCCTCTCTTGCGGAGGATGCGTATTGATTATGATTCGTATGAAGTGGGGGGAGGAGGGGATTGCGTTGGAGGCTGTCGGACACGCGGAGCACGGAGCGATCGGCCATGATATCGTGTGTGCGGGGGTCTCGGCGCTTTTATACGGTCTTTCGGTATATCTGGAAGGAGAGGCAAAGGGTTGCCCGACGGGGCGGTTTGACAGAGCCGAGAGTGTCGGGAGACTGTACTTGCAGGCGAGCGGGCTCAAAACGGAGGAGACGGCCTTAGCCGTCACGAAAGCAGGCCTATGCCTCATCGCAGAGGCGTTTCCCGAGGCGGTACGGATCCTGCCGTGGGAAAATACACAACACAGTTGAAGGAGGAAACACATGGACACGTTGGAACACGAGGCTGTGGCGTGCGAAACACCCACGGTAGAGGAGCAGGAGGCGACAGGTAGCGCCGCGGAAATTTTGGACAATGGGCAGATCATCCATGAGGCTACGGCTTTACGGGAGATTTATCCCGAGTTTGACCTGGAGGAGCAGATGCAGAATCCTCTGTTTCGGGGACTCCTCAAGGGGGAAATCAGCTTGAATTTGCGGCAGATTTATGAGCTGTGCCACGGAGGAGAAATCGCCAAACAAAAGGTGGAAGCTGCAGTGGCTGAGGCGGTCAGGGATGCTGTGGATCGGGCGGTATCGGATGCCGTTGTCAAGGCGGTGACCGAGACTGAGGCAAGGGTACTTTCGGGGATTCGCGCAAGGGGGCAACGTCCCCGCGAGAGCGGTCTCCATGCCGCGCAGGGTGTGAGAACCCATCCCGCCGTGGGGAGACTGACCAAAGCAGACCGCGAGAAGCTGGCACGGAGAGCTTTTCGCGGAGAAACCATCCAATTTTAACATGAAGAAGGAGGATTTACATGAACCAAACCAACATCACAAGCGGTGCGTTTTTGCAGCATTTTGCATCCGGTACTCTCATCCAGGGAACGGAGGGTGTAGCCGACAACACCACGGGCAAAATCACCCCTTACGCCAAGGGCGAGGGCTTGTCTGCCGAGATGAGCACCTATTACAGTGATTATCTGATCGACAACGCCGAGCCTTATCTGGCGCATGATCTGTTCGCGCAAAAGCACCGCATTCCCGGGGGAGCCAAGACCATTTCCTTCCGTAAGTACGATCCCCTGCCCAAGCGCATGACACCCATTACCGAGGGTGTGACTCCCGACGGTCAGAATCTCAGAGTCAGCGTGGTGGAGGCGACCGTTGCGCAGTACGGCGGTTACGTGGAGCTGACCGATCTGCTCATTATGTCTGCGGTGGACAACAATCTTTGCATGGCGACCAAGCTGCTCGGTGCGCAGGCGGGAAGAACCCTGGATACCATTTCCCGTGAGGTGCTGGCGGGCGGTACCAACGTACAGTACGGTGAGAACGCCGTTTCTGCCCGTTATCTTCTGACCGGCGGCAAGGCATCGGGCAACCACTATCTGACCGTAGACTGCATCCGTCGGGCGGTTCGTTTCCTCAAGTCTCAGAATGCCGAGAAGATCAACGGCTCTTACGTGGCGATCATCCATCCCGACGTTTCTTACGATCTGATGAACGACCCTTCCTGGAAGTACCCCAACCAGTATGCTGATCCCGCGCACATTTTTGAGGGGGAGATCGGTAAGATCGAGGGTGTACGCTTCATTGAGTCCGGCGAGGCCAAGATCTTCCACGCACCCGATCTTTCTTCCGACAGTCGCACGCTGGTGGTCAACGGTGCGGTGAGTGGGACGGCCAACGTCAAGTTTTCAGGCTCTGCTGCGGGTATCGCCAAGGATGAGCTGGTGGGCAGATGGGTCCTGATCGGTGATCAGCGGGGCTACGTTGGCGCCAATACCGCCGACACCGTGACTCTGTACACCGATTCCACCAAGACTGCCATTCTGCCCGTGACCTGTGCCGACAAAACCGTGATCTATCCCGGTGAGGCGGGGGCTGAGGGGCGTGACGTATACGCTACCCTGATCCTCGGTGACAATGCATACGGTACCACCGAGTTGGGCTACGGCGGCTTGGAGCACATTGTCAAGCAGCTTGGCTCTGCCGGCACCTCTGACCCTCTCAACCAACGTGCGACCGTAGGTTGGAAGGCCAACAAGGTCACCGTCCGTCTTGTGGAGGCATTCATGGTTCGTATCGAGACCGCATCTACCTTTGAGTCCGGTGCGAACTGAGGGGAGAAGAACGAGGGGGGAGAACGAGGGGCTTTGCCCCCGGTCTCGCTTCGGCTCGGTCACGACGCGGCTCTGACTGCCACCTGCAGTCATTCATTACCGCGCCGCCGCTGCGCTACCCCCACCAGAAACCTTCTTGAAAGAAGGTTTCTGGACTTTCAAGAACTTTAAAAATTATCGTGGGGGAGAGGGTCTCCCGCAAAAGAACATAAAACAGGAGGAGAACCATGAACAAAAACAATACAATCGCCGCTATGGACGCCGAGGCTTATCTGAACGAGCCTGTTGCCGTCAAGCTGTTCCGTGACAATGACCGCTACAAGGACGATGTTTACGTAGCGATCAACGGTCAGAACTGTGTGATCAAGCGCGGCGAATGGGTGAAGATCAAGCGTAAATTTGCGATGGTGCTGGATCAGTCTGAGATCCAGGACATCAAGACTGCCGAAATGCTGGAGGCAGAGCAGAACCGTTTCCGCGAGGCCGAAGCAGCCCACGCATAAGAAGGGAGACACCATGACGCGAGAGACTTGCATGACTTTGTCGGATACCCTCGTGCCAAACGCGGTTCCCAATATTCTGAAGCACCGTTGGTTATCCGAGCTGGAGGGATATATCCTCGTAAATATCCAGAACCGCGATCCCGAGGCGCTTGGTTTTTCCGGGAACGGAGAGGATCACGCGCTTTCTCTGCCGTTCCCTTTTGACAGAGTTTACTGGCTGTATCTGTCCGCTATGATCGACTTCTTTAACGGTGATATCTCCCGTTACGAGGAAACGGCAACGCTTGCGGACAGCGCCTTGGAGGATTATGCCAAATGGTACAAGCGAGAAAGGAGAGGATGATATGTTTTCTGTGATCCGTCAGGAAAAAACGCCTTTGCGCGATAAGAGGGGCGGCAGTATCTTCCGCAGAACCTATCTTTGCGATTCTGCCGAGGAGCTTTGGTCGTTGCCGACTGAGGATGCACCCGGCTCGCTTTGCTTTGCTGCACTTGAGGGAGTGCTGTATGTTCTGAATCACGGGGGCGTATGGTGTGCCTGCCCTGCGGGAGGTGTGCCGTGGCTGATCTGAATTTTTTGTTGCGCCCCATTCCCCAAAACGGGGCTGACCGCACGGCGGTATTGGAACGCGAGATCATCCGTCAAAAGCGGGAGCTGTACGCTGTACTTTGCGCGATGGATCGGCGTATTTCCGCATTGGAGGCTGCTTTATCGGCGACAAGGGATGCAGATCAAGCGTCCCACGAATCAGCAGCCGTTTGAAAAAAGGAGGAAAAAGCATGAAACAATACCGTTGCTTACTCCCGAAGATGCTTCGGAAGGAGAGCCACATCACAAGGATTCGGCAAACCGTTTTCGGCGGCCTGTCCTCCTTACCCGATGCGAAAAGTCACGAGATCAGCGACATGATGGGACTGTCCCCCACGGCCTATCCTGCCATGGGCACAGCGGAGAGACAGGTGCGTTATGAAACCGATACTTGGGGCACACCGCATGGGATTTTCCACCACCGTGATATGGTGATGGCCAGAGGAGAACGATTGTATACGATCCTGCGGGACGGAGAGACGGAGGAGATCGCCGCGCTTGGCGATACGGATAAACGCTTTGCGGCATTTGGCCCCTACCTTTTCATTATGCCTGACGGAATTTGTTATGATGCCGATACGGGGGAGATCCGCTCGCTGTCTTTATCTGTGGAGGGGCTGAGCCAAGCGATTTTGGGAGAGCGCTATCTCACCGTCGGGACCTTGGATTGGAAAGCCATCGGATTCTGCACAGGCGATGGAATTGCTGTGACCGTCCGCAATTACTATTTGGGGAGCAATGCCGTTTTTTACCGCAAAATCACGGGCATGACCGCCGGTACTCTGTTTTTGGACGAGGGCTTTGATCTGCAGGGGGAATATGATATTTCCGTCAGTCTTGCTTTCCCCAAGCTGAACCGTATGCTGTCCTGCGGCGACAGACTTATGGGCTGTATCGGAAATACGGTATATATTTCCGAAGCGGGCAATCCCTTCAATTGGTACAAGAGTCAGAATGCCGACGGTGATCCCGTGGAGCTTCGCATTGGCGGTGCGGGGGACGTAACGGCTTGTGCTTCGCTGGACGGTTATGCGGTGTTCTTCAAAAGTGACCGTATTTACCGCTTGATGGGACGCTCGGCACATGACTATATCATCACGGAGCTGTCAGCCCCCGGTCTGACGGAGGTAAATGCCGATTCTCTTTGCGAGCTGGGTGGGAAACTCTACTACCTGGCCTCCGGTGGCGTGTATGCCTACGATGGGGAGACGACTGCGTTTGTCGGAGCGGCCCTTCCGCAGGGACTCACAAGAGGTATTGGGGGAAGCGACGGTGTCTGCTATCATCTTTCGGCGTACACGCCCGACGGCAGAGCCTTACGGTGTGTTTACCATCCCGAGAGGTGTGCGTGGTATGTGACGGGACAGACACGTGTCGTATCCATGGCCTCGTGGGAAGATCTGTTGTTCTGTCAAACGGCAGACGGCGAGCTGCTGAGGAACGCGCGTGTCGGGGAGGTGCTTGGCACAGATGCGGGCAGGGTTAAGGAATACGGTTCGGAATCTCCGTCCTTTGCAATCTTTGGAGAGGCATTCGGTGACAGTCCCGACGGCCTGCGCCTTCATGCCATCCATCTGCGCGCCGAGGGGAATGAAGATGCTGTTTTGACGGTGCGTGTTGCCTATGACGGGCAAACTGCGTGGGAAACGGTCGGGACGATCCGAGGGGGCGTCGGTGGATTTTATCATATGGCCGTATACCCGCGCCGTGCGCAATCCTACCGCATCCGCATGGACATGACGGGGACGTGGCGTGTCTCGGAGATGGTCTGCGATTACGAAAAAGGAAAGCAGTAGGAGTGTTGGACGAATAGGAGTGATCCCCCTCGCCGCTTGTCGGCGAGGGGGATCTTCCCAAATCCGAATCCTAACCAACAAAACCAAAGGAGCGGTCTCGGCCGCTCCTTTTTTACATATTATTTTATTTCGTTTTCACGCTCTGCCTTTTTCTTGCGTCTCTTTTTCAAAATCTGCACCAGCACCGTCACGGCCACTGCCGCAACAGCCGCCAGCACGAGAAGCGTGGGAATGGACGCCACAAATCCAACCGCAAAGCTCTGGCATCCGCGGGCGAAATCCTTCCAGCTTTCGCTGAATGCTTCACCGATACGCTCCCCGAACGTGGGGGTGGCGGCCTCGGTATAGGTGCCGACCTCATTCAGGCTGATGTTCACCGTAGAAAGATCCACCTGCTGATCATAGAGGTTGAGACGGGTCTTGAGGGCTTCGATCTCTTCAATTACATTATAAAGGCGCTCCTGCACCGACAGCATGGCGTTGATGTCCTTGTAGTCGCTGAAGCCTGCCAGCATTTGGCTGAGCGCCTCGCGCTCGGTTTCCAAGGTAGCGAGGCGTGTGGTGATGTCGTAGTATTGGTTGGTGATCTCGTTGGAATTGGAGGATTGTCTGATGATGCGAATGCCGTCCTCGGCGGAGAGCGCAAGGAGGAATGCATCCAACTGCTCGGCGGGTACGCGCAGGGTATAGGTGGCGTATCGGGAGGCACGGTACTCCTCGTTGTAGCCGCTGCCGCTGACGGTGGAGGTCTCAACGTAGCCGCCATGAGAGGCGAGAACGCTCATGAGATGCTCGGAAGCGGCCTCAAAGGATTTGGTTTCGCAGGAGAGATCTACCGTGCGGATGATTTTGCGCTCATAGTCGGGGGTGCTTTCGGGTTTGGACGTGCCGGCGATGGCATCGGAAGAGGTCATGCCGTCCATGATTTCCTTGTCGGCGGCGTTGGGAAACAAGGTTTCGGCTTTGGTGTCTGCGTTACTGCAGGCGGCAAGAGAAAAAATGAGGATCAGCGCGGATACAACCGCCAGGAGGGAAGTGAGATGCTTTTTCATGGGAAACTCCTTTCGTTTTGGTCTTTCATACATAAAGACGAAAAAAATACCGCAAAGGTTTCGCTTGCAGGAAAATAAATGCGATTTCTTTCTTTTAAAAGAGGATTGTTTCCCGAGAGAGAAATGCTTTTGGACATAATGCCCTAAGAGGGGGAAATCATCGTAAAAGAGCAGGGCAGAGTGTACAAAGTTGAAAAAAATCGAAAAAACCGCTTGACAAACCCATTTGGCTGTGCTATAATATGCAAGCTGTCAACGAGCGGACACGCCGAGGGAGCGACCACGAAAAAGGGATTTGAAATTTTTCCAAAAAACTTTTGCAAAACCTCTTGACAAAAGCGGGAGGATGTGGTATAATACCGAGGCTGTGCGCGAGAGCGACAGCGGATCGATCATTGAAAATTGAACAACAGGAGATATAAGTACAAGCAAAAGCGAGTGCGAAAATCTCGAAATTCCTAGAAAATGAATGTTCTGTTTCACGACAGAACACATACTCTAAAAAGTAAAAGAGCCAAAGCGCTCGAGAAAAGATTTTAACCGAAAGGTTCAAATACAATTTGCTCGAGAGTTTGATCCTGGCTCAGGATG
>JAGASP010000009.1 GCA_017621695.1 Clostridia bacterium | reverse complement strand
CAACCTTGATGATGACCTTGCTGTACTTGGACAGGTCGATCTCGCCGAGAGCGATAGCGCCCTGGTGCAGAAGCGCACCGGACTCAACGCCACCTGCTGCTACCATGGGAGAGTTGCCGTGGCCTTCCTTGCCAACGATCTCTGCGCAGTGGCCGGAAACAGTCCACTGGGACTGGGGAACGTTGTAGTTGTCGTAGTACTCGGGCTCATCTGCGCCGCCGTACTCGAAGCCATTGATCTTTTCTTCGCTATCAAAGAATGCGAAGTAAGCGATGTCGATGGTAGAGCCCTCAGGGAGAGGCAGCTTGAGCCATTGACCTTCCTCGTTCTTGGCGGGCTCGCCGTTCTCGTCGAGAACGTAGCCGGACTCCATCACGTCGAGGCGGAGGTAAGCGGCGGTGGTACCGTCGTAGACACCGCGCTCAACCAGAACGTTGGTGTCGAAGATGGCGAGATGCCACTCGCCGTCGGGAATCAGAGCCATCTCCATCATGACGGTGTCATCGGAGGGGCCTACACCTTCCGAACCCAGGAAGATCTGGATGTTGGCGGTGTACTCGGTGCGATACTTGATGACGGCATAGCGAGAGCCGGTCTGGTTGTTGAACAGCATGAAGTTGGGGTCGCCACCCTGGGGGATGAAGTGGATGAATTCCTTGTTCTTTTCAAACTTCAGCTGGTTGGCGTTGGTCATCATCATGTCCTTAGCCTTGATGATATAAACGGGAGGATTCTGGAGCTGGTGCTCGGGAATGACCTCGGGCTCATCTTCTTCGACAACAGGAGTACCTACGACGAGGGATGCGCTGTAAGCACCGTCCTTCAACTGGCCTGCCACATAGGTCTCAAGACCCTCGATGACGCTGTCAGAGGTCCAGCCGGTGAAGCAGCCGGAGCCGGTCAGGTAAGCAACCTCGTAGTAGATATCACCGCTGATGAACAGATCGGTGGGGATCTCCACGCTCAGGGTAGAGTTGTCGGGATGGTTCTCGCCGGAAATCTCAAAGAGAGGCGTGCCGGCTACGGTGGTTGCGTAGTCGGTGTTCCACTGCCAGACCTTTAAGGTCCAGGTGTTGATGTTACCGTCGGCGTAGGTAGCCATGTCGGCGATGGAGATCTTCTTCAGGATGGTCTCGCCGATGTTGTATCTCTGGCCAAAGTAGTTGTCGGGTGCGCCGCTGAAGGGTGCGCCGTGACCGGTAGCCAGGTTGATGACGTCGTCGTTGGTCTTGGGAACGATGATGACCTTCAGATCCTCACGGAGACGGACAACAGTACCGTCCTCCAGCCTGACGATAAAGCCGACCTTGTGCGTGCCGCCTTTAAGCGAAGTCATAGGAACCTGGATCTCAAAACGGGAAGCGTGCTCACCGCCTGCGGCCTTGACACCGTCCTCGGTGGGAGCGAAGAAATCACCGTAAACGAAGGTGTAGTCATCAATATAGTAACCGAAGCCGGCCATGGGCTGGCTGAAGCCGATCCAGCCGCGCAGAGCCATGGAATCATGCATCTCATCTGCACCAAAGACGATGGTGTTATCCTGAGCGGTCAGCTTATCGCCTGCCTGACCGTCCTCGGGGAAATACATACCGCCGTTGACGTAGAAGGTGTCGAAGGAGTTAGCCACCTTACCGGCCTCATCGGGCTCAACGTAAGGAGGATACATCTCAAAGTCGTAGGCAGAAGCGTACTCAGCGGTATTGAAGAAACCGATGTATGCGATGTCGAAGTAGTCGCCCTCGGCGGAGTCACCTGCAAAGAAGTCCACGCGAGCATAAGTCAGGACACCGTCGGTGATGGAGGTCACGCCGGTCTGGGTCAGATCGATGAGCATAAAGCCCCAATCTCCCTCAGCCCAATCGACCATGAAGGAGTCACCGGCACCGCTCCAGCCTGCGCCGGAACCTAAGAAGAACTGACCGCCAACGGTAGAGTTGGTGCGATAGCGGATAGCCATATACTGGGGCAGCGTGTAGCTACTGTTCAAAGGAATGATGGCAACGTAGGGATCGCCGCCGGCAGCAGTCCAGCGGACGAAGGTGTTGTTCCCCTCGGTGATGACCTCGGAGGAACCGAGCTGGTTGACGTTGGGAGCTGCAGCACCGGCGAGGGTGTTGAGATCCTCGGGGTTCAGGAGAAGCACGGGATCAGCGGGATCCACGGTGGGTTCCTCGGTAGGATCTTCGCCCTGGGTGGGATCTTCACCCTGCGTGGGCTCTTCACCCTGGGTAGGCTCTTCACCCTGCGTGGGGTCTTCGCCCTGCGTGGGGTCTTCGCCCTGCGTGGGAGCTTCGCCCTGCGTAGGCTCTTCACCCTGCGTGGGGTCTTCGCCCTGCGTGGGGTCTTCGGGAGTAGCGGTAGGTGCTTCACCGGTTGCATCGCCCGTACCTGCATCGGTCACGGCGGCGGTATCACCGGTGGTGTCCTTGGTTTCGTTTTCGCCGGTACAGGCAACGAATACCATGGTCAGCACCAAAAGGATGGATGCTAAAACAAGAAGCTTTTTCATTTGATTTAACCCTTTCCAAATTATTTTATGGGATTTCTTGCGCCGAAATCCTATAATTGTTAATATTATATCACGACTGACAGGAAATTGCAAGTGCTTTTGGTATAATTCTATAAAAAAATAAATTTTTGTTAAAAATCCATAAGTATAACAGAAAAGCTCCCGTCAAGTGACGGGAGCTCAATACCCTGAAGGCAGTCGTATTTTATGAGATTCAAGCCATACGAACTGTAAATTCAGCCAGCTTTACGACCGCACCGTCTGCACTTCGATAGACGATACGAACGGTATGACTTCCCTGCAATCCGCTCACGGGGATCATCACGGAAACCCGCGTCACATACGCCGCGCCCATACCGGCAACTGCATCCAGCACAGGCTGTTCCGGCTCTGTGGCAAACGCCTCGTTATAAACGATATCCGTGTGATCGATCTGATACCCCAAACGGCCGACGCCGCCAACAGCGGCAAGCCAACCCCAGAATTTCAAGGTATCCGCATCCCCTGCGGTCAGGTCAACAATTCCATCCCAATCGGCAGAAGTACCGGGGGTAAAGATATCGCCGCATTCCGCTCCGCCGCTCACCTTTTTGAGTTCATCGAAGGAAACGTGGACCATCACCTCACGAACTTCATCCCATGCGGGGATCACATGGCGTGCGGCGTGGTATGCCTCTGCTTTCTCGGCAGAATCAAAGAACGCGATATATTCCACGTCCAGATATTCGTGGGGTTCCGTTTTGTTTTCAAACATATCCAAGCGGCAATAATTGAGCAGATGATCTTTCACGGAGGTCAAGGAGCTGCTACCCAGGTCGATCACCAGCAGGTGCCACTCGTTGTCCTTGATCCATTCCAGCTTCAGTTCGTCGCCCTGACCGTTCCAGCGCTCTCCGGAGCCCATATACATCTGGCCGTTCAGGGTACCGTTGGTACGGTAGCTGATGGCAAGATAGTTGGCGACCGTCGCGCCGTCACCAACGTCAATCACGGTTACGTATCCGTCACCGATGCCCTTGGGATCGGGGAACAAACGCACGAAGGTGCGATCCCCTTCAGTCATCATTTCGGCGGAGCCCATTTCTTTTTTGTAATTGGTGCCGTCGTTTTTGGCGTTATACGCAATAAATTCGGGCTCGATATAGTACGCAGGCTTATGCGGATCCTCGGTGGGAGCTTCGGTCTCGGGAGGATAGATCCAAGCGTACAGGGTCATATCCGAGGTGATCGGCGTGGAAAAATCAAATTTTGAGGCCTCGCTGCAAGAGGGGTCGGTATACCAGCCGTCAAATCTGCTTCCGTCCTCTGGACCGGGATACGTAGGCTGTTTTATGCATTCTCCTGCCAAAACAGTCTGCGACTTGGGCTGCGAGGGGATGTGGACACCTTGCACCAGGAAGCTGACGGTAACCGTTTTGCTTTCGGGTTCTGCGACGGAATCCGTCAAGGAGTCTGCAGGCGCATTCGTCAACGTTTCCGAAGGAATCTCCGTGCCGACGGGATCTTCGGTTGCGGATTCTGTTTCATCATTGACGGAAGCTCCGCCCGAGCTTCCCTCGGTGCCAGCATCGGTCACGGCGGCAGTACCGCCCGAAGTTTCCGAAGGATCGGCACTGTCGGAGCAGGCGGCAAATATCAAGGTCAGCATAAGAATTGCGGACACGATCAACCCTATCTTTTTCATTTCGTTACTGCATCTCCTTTTTTAGGTTATTTACATGGTGTAGACCCAGCCGTATTTCGCACCGAAAATATTGATGGCGATGATCCCACCTACAAAGAGGAAGATCACAAACAGCGCCACAAAATCTCTAACGTGATACCTGAGGATACGAAGCTTGGTTCTTCCCTCCCCTCCGTGGTAGCAACGGCATTCCATGGCGGTAGCCAGTTCTCCCGCGCGGCGGAAGGCCGAGGCAAAGAGGGGGATGATGACGGGGATCAACGCCTTGGCTCGGCTCATCAGGCTACCCGTAGTGAAATCTGCGCCGCGCGCCTTTTGGGCCGACATGATCTTGTCGGTCTCCTCCACGATGGTGGGGATAAAGCGCAGAGCAATGGTCATCATCATGGCAAACTCATGCACCGGTACCTTGATCTTTGCCAAGGGGCGCAACAGGTGCTCGATGGCATCGGTCAGGGCAATGGGGGAGGTCGTATAGGTCAGGAAAATGCTGGTGCCGATGACCATGGCCAGAATGCGGACAAGAATAAACAGCGCGTTAAAGAGTCCCCCCCTGTAGATCTTGATGAATTTCCATGCGAGAAGCGGCTCCGCGTCGGGTTCTGTGAACCAAAAAATATTGATGACGGCTGTAAAGATCATAATGAAGATCAGCGCACGAATGCTACGCAAAAGGATCTTCAAGGGGATCTTGCTCACCAGCGTCAAAAACAGCGCGGATACCACCAAAAGAACAAACGCAAAGAAATTTTTGCAGAGGAAGGATGCAACGATGTACAGGATCGCCGCAATCACCTTCATGCGTGGGTCAAGGCGGTGGATGACGGAATCGGCGGGATAATACTGTCCCAGAGCAAAGCCCTTCATACGCCACCTCCCTCTCCGAGGTCAAAGAGCGCTGCAAACGCCTCGGTTGCATATCCGACGGTGTAAAGACTTTCGGGGAACGTAATTCCCTCTTTTTCCAGCATCAGGGCAAGACGGGTGATCTGCGGGATATCCAAGCCGACCTCTTCCAGCTTTTCGGCATGGGAAAAGATCTCGTCGCGGCTGCCCGCCATGAGCACCTTGGAATGTGCCATGACCACCACGTCATCACAGAATTCGGCCATGTCCTCCATGCTATGGCTGACGATGATGACGGTGCATCCCGTCTCACGGTTATAGCGCTTGATGCCCGAGAAAATGGCGCGGCGGCCTTGGGGGTCAAGGCCTGCGGCGGGTTCGTCAAGCACCAGCACCTCGGGACGCATAGCCATGATGCCTGCAATGGCAACGCGGCGCTTCTGTCCACCCGAAAGGTCAAAGGGAGACTGATCCATCAGGTTTTGGGGAAGTCCTACGAAGCTTGCTGCCTCGTTGACCCGTTCGATGATCTCTTCTCCCGAAAGGCCCATGTTCTTAGGGCCGAAAGCGATATCTGCAGACACAGTCTCCTCAAACAACTGGTATTCGGGATATTGCATCACAAGGCCCACGCGGAAACGGATCTTGCCGATCTCCTTGGGCTTTGCCCAGATATCCTCTCCGTCCAGAAGCACCTTGCCCGAGGTCGGGGTCGTCAGGCCGTTGAAGAGTTGCACCATGGTAGATTTACCCGAACCCGTATGCCCGATGATGCCCGTCAGCTTGCCGCGATGGATATCCAGCGACACGCTGTCCAGCGCTTTCATTTCAAAGGGTGTGCCCTTGCTGTAAATATACGATACGTTCAAAAGGCGCAGCTTGGGATCCTCTGCGGGATGGATGATCTCTGCTGACGCAAGCTCGGTCTCGGCCATCAGCTTTTTCTTTTTCGACATACTCAGCCCTCCCTTCTGCGATAGGCGCGTGTCAGCGCCTCGGCGCATTGCTCAGGCGTATTGAAGGGTCCCTCCAGCTTGAGTCCCTTCGCCATCAGCTCATAGCAAAGGGCGGTGCATTGCGGTAGCTCCAGCCCTGCGGCACGGAGCTTTTCTTTGTGTGCAAAGACCTCAGCAGGCGTACCGTCGAGCAGGATCTTGCCGTCGTCCAGCACGATCACACGGTCAGCGCGCGCGGCCTCGTCCATGTAATGCGTAATGGAGATCACCGTAATGCCCTTTTCGCGGTTGAGCATTTCCAGGGTTTCGATCACTTCGCGGCGACCGATGGGATCCAGCATGGCGGTGGATTCGTCAAAGATCATGACACGGGGCATCATAGCGATGATCCCCGCGATCGCCACGCGCTGCTTCTGTCCGCCCGAGAGACGGTGCGGTTCATGATGCGCATAGCGGCTCATGCCAACCGTTTCCAATGCGCGATCCACACGCTCTCTGAGCTCAGGATGCGGAATTCCCAGATTTTCCGGGCCAAATGCGACGTCTTCCTCCACGATGGTCGCAACCAACTGGTTGTCGGGGTTCTGGAAAACCATACCCACCGTCTTGCGGAGATTCAGCACATCATCGTCGGTGATCTCCTCGGACAGCACGTCAATACCGTCCACAAGGATCTGACCTTGGGCAAATTCGTAATCATCCACAACCATATTCATGAGCTTGGCAAGGGTGGATTTTCCCGAGCCGTTATGACCGAGGATCACCACATATTCTCCTTCGTTGATGGAAAGATCAATGCCCTTGAGAACAGAGATGGGCTCGCCCTCTTCCTCACGGTAGGCGTAGGATAAATTCTTTATGTCTATCAGAGGCATACTGCACTCCTTTCTGTGCCGAGGCTTCAACCTTTCCGATGAAGGCTTGGCAATGATATGTTTCTCTCGCGGAGAAACGTGATATTTTTGCTTTGCAAATTTCGATTTCAGGGAACATCGCTCGGCGGATCAAGGCATCGCACTTCCCCGTCGGGTATTCGCTCTCTTAGTCAATTTTATTTATTTAAAAGTTTTTGAAGGGTCAAGGGAACCTTTTTTCAAAAAGTTCCCCTCGCGTATTCTCCGAACGCCTCACCGCTCCCAGCGTGCGCTGGCACCGCAGGGGAGGACGGAACCTGTCGTGGTCACGCGCAGACCGAGCTCGTCGGCCTCGGTATGACCGCCGTGGGTCGCCTTGACCTTGAGATCCAGGATGTAATTCATGGTAGAGGGGGAAAGTCCCGTGGTGTAGGAATTGATGAGGAAAAACAGCGCATCGTCCGCCACAAGACCTGCGGCCAAGGAAACAAGCTCGTCCACGCTGTCCTCCAGCTTCCAGACCTCGCCTCCGGGGCCTCGACCGTAGGAGGGGGGATCCATGATGATGCCGTGATAGCGGTTGCCGCGGCGCAGCTCACGCTCCACGAACTTCTTACAGTCGTCCACGATGTAGCGGATGCGTGCATTCTCCAAGCCGCACAGCTTGGCGTTTTCCTTGGCTTGCGCCACGATGCCCTTGGAAGCATCCACGTGCACCACCTCAGCACCCGCATTGGCCGCCGCCATGGTCGCACCGCCCGTGTACGCAAAAAGATTCAAGATCTTGACAGGCTTTTCGGGGTCTGCGGCCTTGGCCTTTCGAATGATCCCCGAAAACCAATCCCAGTTGGCTGCCTGCTCGGGGAAAAGCCCCGTGTGCTTAAAGCCCATGGGACGAAGCACAAAGCGCAGATCCTCTCCATATCCGATCTGCCAATCGGCGGGCAGGTCGTTTTTCACCCACGCGCCACCGCCCTTGGAGGAGCGACGGTAAACACCGTCCGCCTTTTTCCAAAGAGGGGATTTAGCCACACCGCGCCAGAGGATCTGGGGATCGGGACGCACGAGAATATACTTTCCCCAGCGCTCCAGTCGTTCGCCGTCGGAGGTATCAATGAGTTCATAGTCTTTCCAGTTGTCGGCACACCACATAGTATGTCTCCTTGTCTATGTCATTTATAAATTTGAATATGGACTTTTAATCAGTTACAAGATACACGCCGAGCAAGCTCGGCAGATACGAGATACAAGATAAGCAAACATAAGATCTTGTATCTTGTATCTTCCTATCTCCCAATTCCCGTTTTATTTATTGTAATAGTCCGCCAGCCGCGAGCAACCGCTGTGGGCGTGGCAGATGGCGATAGCCAACGCATCAGCCGTATCGTCGGGCTTCGGGGGCGCGGGAAGATGCAGAATACGGGTCACCATTTCAATGACCTGGTTTTTCTCTGCCCTGCCGTAGCCCACCACGGATTGCTTGACCTGCAGGGGTGTATATTCTGCGATGTTGATGCCGAAGTCCTCGGCAACGGCAAGGATGATCCCCCTCGCCTCGGCCACACGGATGCCCGTTGTGATGTTGGTATTGAAGAACAGCTCCTCCACCGCCATATGCTCGGGGCGGTATTTTTTGATGAGCTCCTCCATGTCGCGACGGATGCTGAGCAGGCGCTTGGGTGTCTCCATCCCCGCAGGGGTACGGATGGCACCGTACGCGATGGTGCGGAAACGGTTTCCGCTGTATTCTATGACCCCCCAGCCTACGATGGCCAGTCCCGGGTCGATGCCAAGTATGACCATACGCCCTCCTGAACATATTTAATCAGTATATTATAACATATTGTCGAGGTTTCGTCAAGTACTCCGAAAAAAGAGAAAGAACGAGTCGTCTACCCGTTCTTTCGATATCTTAATGATGACCCTTGGTCAGCGTCAGACGTCCGTCCTCCATGGTGAAGATGCGGTCAGCACGGTTGGCAATGGTCATATCGTGGGTGACCATGATGAGGGTCTGTCCAATCATTCGCTTGGTCTCCAAAAGCAAATCCAGCACCTCGTCGGCATTGGCGCGGTCGAGATTGCCCGTCGGCTCGTCGGCAAACACGATATGCGGAAGATTGATCAGAGCTCTGGCAATCGCCACGCGTTGCTGTTGACCGCCCGACAGCTCGCTGGGCAGGTGGTGAAGTCTGTCCGCGATCCCCAAGGAAGCTACCAGCTTTCGCAGATTTTCCTCGTAGGAAAGCTCGCTCTTATTTCTCATCATGGTGGGAATAAGAATATTCTCCAGTGCCGTAAACTGAGGGATCAGGTTATGGCTTTGGAAAACCATGCCGATATAGTCCCCGCGGAAAGCCCCCAGTTCATCGGGATTCATGGCGGTGATATCCTGTCCGCGGATGAATATGCTACCTGCGTTGGGACGGTCCAATCCTGCCAACAAATGCAAAAGTGTACTTTTACCCGAGCCGGACGCACCGACGATGGCAATGAATTCCCCTTCGTAGACCTTCATCGTCACACGGTTGACCGCCGTAATGACCTCGTCGGACTGGTCAAACTGCTTGAGCAGATCACGCACGTCCAGGATCACGCGCTCTCCCCGTTCCTCGGGACGCGCAAACTGTGTTCCGTATTCCATAAATATAAGCTCCTTTCATCCGTTGACGGAAATTCTTCCGCCAACCTTTTTTCTGCCGGACTTCCAGAGTCTGTACGGCAATTCACAGGATAGGAAGCCGCAGATCACCGAGACCGCGAAGCAGCTCAAAAGCGCAGGCACAGACATTTCAAACGGATATGCTACGTTTTCGATGAGACCGAATTTCGGCAAGAGTGTATTGAGCAGCAAATGCACAACAAAATTGCAAAGGTAACTGAGTACGGCTGTCATTAAGAATGCCACGCCCGAAAGAACACCGCCTGCGATACGATGCAGCTTTCCGAACGAATGCTCGGGCGCACCCAACGCCAAAAGGATGTTATATTCCGTGTTTCGCTTGCGGTAATACATGAGCTGCGCGAAGAACCAAACGAGGGGAGACACGGTCAGGATAAAGATCGACAGTGCCAGGATCATGGCATGATCCTGCTTCATACCATCGATATGGGTTTTGAAATAATGTCCCGAGGGCTCAACGATCCAACCCGAGCAAACGCTGATCGCACGGCGGATGCTGCCTTCGGCGGCTCGCACCGTATCATAATCCGTGCCGTCCTTCATATAGACGAGCAAGCGATCCCGCACGGGCAGCGTTTTCGCCAATTCCGTATAATTCTCTACAGACACGCCGAAGGTGATATTCTGCTGGGAGGTACGCCCGCGCATGACGGCGCAAACGGTATATTCCTCATAATGAAAATCAAAAGTCTCGATCTGCTGTCGCAGAAGATCCTTGGCGTCAAAGGTCAGCTCCACAGGACCGGGCGTATCACATACCGCCACCATGATCTTGTCTCCCGGAGCGAAATGATAGCACTTATTGTTAAATACGTCTTCGCTGACGATCACCGCATTTTCCTCGGTCAACAGCCGATAAGGATCGCCTTCAAAGGTACAGAGCCCATGCTCTGTCAGCATATCAATGTATGTCTTATCAAAGGCGGTATAGCTGTACTCGTTCATGGCATGCGTATAGCCGTCATCCGAGCGCTCCTTGCTGGTGAGCAGGCTATCCGTACCGCCAGCGAGCATTCCCGGCTTGAGCAGCAGGTGAGACTGCATACTGCTACCCCTGGTCGCGACCTTCCAATCCACATAGCTGACCCCCGGAACTTTCATCACCTCATCGAGGAAGAGCTCGAGATCTCCGAAGATCATTTCGATATCCGCGTCTGTCAGATCGGGCGGGGGCAGGATCTCTTCCCCGTTTTCGTCTGTTTCAAGCTCAAGCTCTTCCTCCTCAATTTCGGGCTTGAGCGTACCGTAACGGATGGTATATTCGTAAGGATCCAGCTCGTCGTGGTATTTTTCGAGCCCCGATATGTAAAGTCCCGACACAAAGAGCGCGGCGAAGAGCACGGCAGACAGAACAAGTCCTGCGTAATATTTCCGCAGTCTCCACATACCGAAAAGCTCGTATTTGTGTGGGAATCCCGCGCCGAACATACGGAAGGAGCGGCTGGGCGAGACAACCAGCGAGCCGTTGTCGAGGGAGCGCATGAGGGTCACGGGAGTCTTAACCGCCATACGGCGCATGGGCAGATACACCGCCGTGAGGATCGTTGCCAGATTAAAGAGCAGCAAACCGATGACCGTGCGCAGAGAGACAGAAAACGCGACACCGTCGGCCATATACAGTCCTGCCGTGAGACCGCCGCCTGCCAAAACCGCAGGGATTACCGTCAGACAGGAGATGGCGAACAGCTCGCCGCCTGCTGTACCGTACAGCTTGGAAAAACCCGCGCCGCAAGCCATATACATACCGTAAATGAACTTAAAGTGGTTCACGCGGATGCGGTAAAGCACCCACAAGACCGCCACAGATAAAACAAACCACAAAAGAATGAGGCCCACATATGTCCATGTATAGGGCGTTGCATAATCCGATTGAAAATCATACAGCGGTGTCGTGCGCAGGATCCAGCCCTCCTGCGAAATGGTGGACAGCATGGTATTTTTGACGTGAGAAAGCCCCGTCTCCAGACTCTTTCCTTCGTTCAGGGTGATCTTTGCGACCCACACTCCGGGAGACTCCTCATAAAAGGATGCGCCCGCCAGATAGTCGTCCAACAGATCCAGCTTGAGCTTGAGGATGTTCTGGAGATTGACCTTTTGCTCCTGATTCATACCGACGACCTCGGCGTGGTGCGTATACTCCGCGCGAATGGTGGCTTCGGCGTGTGCGAGGTTGGTATCCGTCATGAGGGAAAAGGTCACAAATCCCGCCTGCAGAACGAACAGCGCCACGAAAAAGCAAAGGTATTCCTTTGCCGAAAAGAGCACGCTCTTGAAGGCGTTTTTCATATTGCGGGGATAAAACACCGCGCCGATGCTTCGGAACATCATCCCCAGCCAACGGAAGAATTTCGTTTGCCTTAAATATTTAAAGAGCATAATGTGGCTGTCCTTTCCAATTTATACGATCATTATAACATAGGAGTGTGACGTTTTTGTGTCGGGAGGCATTGGCAGAGCAAACAAAATTTGCATTATTTTTTTGTGCATAGATACAATGAAAAACGCAAGGCTCTCCGAAAAGATTCCTTGCGTTTTGTCATGACCTATTGGTTCCAGAGGATATCGGTCATCAAGGCTTCAGCGCTCCCCTTCCCCGTCACAGTAATCGCAGGTATGGTATCCCGCGCCTTGGCAGGAGGGGCAGGTTTTATAGATGTCTTGACCTTGGGTTCCGGGATACTGAGAAGTATACCAGTAGACCTTTTTCTCACCCTTACAAACCGTGCAGGTCTTTTTGCCTTCGCCCTCGCAAAAGGTACAGGTTGACGGCGTATCGGGCGCCGCAGTTGTCACTTCGGCATCACTTGGGCCGCCATAGGTATAGATGCCGTCTCCATCGCATGTACGACAGGAAAGTACGCCCTCACCGCCGCAAGCAAAGCAGTTCATACCGCCGATGCTGCCCTTACCCTGGCATCCCGTGCAGCGATACGAGCCTTCGCCCTCACACATGAAGCAGGCATGCCCCTTGCAGGCATCCAAACCCTCGGCAGCACATTCTGCACAGGGTGCGTCGCCGTAGCCGTCATCGGTCTCGGTCTCGATTTCTTCGGAGGGTTCGGTTACTTCCCCATCATCGATGTCATAGGTCTCGTCATAGGAGGGGTCGGTGATCTCTCCGCCGATATCATAGGTCTCGTCATACGAGGGCTCGGTCATCTCGCCTCCAATGGGGGAGGTGTCCATCACACCCGGCATAATGGTGGCATCCTCGCTGCTCGGGGTGCTTTCCGCACTTCCACCGCCGGTTACACTCTCGGAAAGGCTTTGCCCGCAAGCAGCGCAGAACTTGCTCCCCTCTTTATTTTGGTGTCCACAGGCAGAGCAAACTCCGATATCCTTCAAATCCTTACCGCATCCCGGGCAGAAGGATGCATTTTTTTCGTATTGTTCTCCGCAGGCAGTACAGAAGAGCGTTGGAATATCGGTTTCGTTATCACCATCCGAAAATTCGTTTTTCTCTCCGCAAGCACAAACCGCAAGCACCAGAGAAAAAATCAAGAGCAACGAAAAAAGAAAATATAATTTTTTCATATATCCTCCAGAAGATCACGGAATCATTTCAAAGAAAGAGAAAACGCAGGTACGGGCAGATTATTCCCGCCGCGCAGGTTGGCGTTCTCGGGCGTGACGGTCAAAAAATACGCATAACTCACGTGGGTCGGCTCTACCCCCTCAGGCACGTCCACGGTCACGGCACAACGGGAGGTGATGGTCGCCTTGGCGGGCGTGCGGTGGTCATAATCGCCGATGGAGAAGCCTTCGACTTCCTTACCGAGGCTTTCCACGGGTGCCTGACCCGAAACGATCAGACCTGCGCCCACGTTGGTAAACTCAACCACCACCTTGGTGCCGTCTGCCGACAAAAACACCTCGGCAGGGGTGGGAGAAGAGATCTCGCGTTCGTTTTTGACATTGTATTCCCGCGCCAGCGCCAAAGCGGCAAGACGCTCGCCCAGCTCCAGCTTGCGGGGGGAATGTGCCCAATCGGGCCAATCCTCGGGCGCGCCCAGATCCATGTCCACGGTCAGGGTGGAGTTGGGGATCACCGACAGCGCCTCATACTGCTTGATACGGATGATATCGTGCCACGGGAAAAACTGCGCGCCCTCTGCACGGTAATCAGAAAGCTGGACATTATAGAAGGGGAACTCAAATCCCCAGCGCTTACGCTCATCGGCCACGAGCAACGCCAACTCATAAGTATATTTTTCGGCCAAGGTGCGATCACCGCCCTCGCTCTCGCCTTGGAAGAAGAGCATTCCCTTGCAAGGAAGGCCGCAGAAGGGGTGAATGAGGGTGTTGTAATAGCCGGATTCGCGGACGTTGGCTCCGAAAAAGTACCCTTCCCCGTGTGCCAGATTTTCGGGAAGCAGCTCACGGATGCAAGCGCCGCCTGCCGCCATCATGACCATACCCAAAGGTGCATCCACGTACTTGGAAACCTCGCGGGCAAAGTAAAATCCCATAGCGGAAAAAGCATGCGCGGCCTCTGCGGTGGGGCGTTTCCAGCACCACTCGGGATTGATGATGTCGGGCTGAGGCTCGAGGCAATAGTCCTGATTGGCATACACAAAGGCTTGTGTCTGGGTAAAGAGGCGAATGGGCTCATCCTCGTAAAACTCCACGCTGGGGGTGAGGGTCATGCAAGGCCCCAAGGTCAGCTCGGCGTTAGACTGACCGCCAATGAGCCACACGTCACCGATCAGAATATCCTCCATAACGACTTGATGCCCACGGTCATCCGCGATCACGAGGGGCTGCCCCTCACGGTTATAGGGACGGGGGGAGAATTTCAGCTCCCAACGTCCGTCCTCGGGCACTTCGGTCAGCACAGTTTCCCCGTCAAAGCATCCGCTGACCCGACTGCCGGGGGTATCCGAAAAGCCCCAGATCCTGATGGGCATATCTCTCTGCACCACCATGTGGGAGGAGAACACACCCGAGACCTTAAATTCGGGAAGTGTCCACTTTTTGCTGTTTTCGGCAGTTATATCCACCGTCTTTTTTTCATCGGTAGGAAGGGCGGGGGCTGTATTTTTGATATCTGTCCGATCCATCATATTATCCTTTCGCTCAAAAAAGCTGTTGATTTTTAGAGGTGATCTTTTATTCATTATACACCCTTTATCCTGCCGTGTCAAGAGGGGATTTGGCTTGGAACTTTAGCATAGTGCAAAACGCACGATCCATCACCAAACGGCAGAAATAAAACGAACGCCACGCATTTTTGCGCGGCGTTCAAATATCAATTACTTGTTGGTGAGCTTAGCGATCTCTTCAGCGAAGTTCTCTTCTCTCTTCTGGATGCCCTCGCCCTTCTCAAAGCGGAAGAACTCAACGACCTCGATCTTGCCACCCAGCTCCTTAGCGGTCTTCTGGATGTATGCGCCGACCTTCATGTCATCTTCCTTGACGTAGCCCATGTCAACGAGGCAGTTGCCCTCGTAGAACTTGCCGAGCTTACCCATGATGATACCCTCAAGCACCTTCTCAGGCTTGTTTGCCATCTTGGGATCGTTAGCGAGCTGAGCCTTGATGATCTCCTTCTCGGACTCGATCACGGAAGCAGGAACCTGCTCACGGCAGAGATAGGGGGTGGGGTAAGCACCGATCTGCAGAGCGATGTTCTTTGCGAACTCAGCGAAGCCTTCCTTGTCAGCCACATCGGTATCGAACTTAGCGATAACGCCGATGGAGCCTGCGCCGTGGATATAGGTAGCGGTCTCGCCCTCTACCAGCACGAAGCGGCGGATATCCAGCTTCTCACCGATGACGAAGATCTGCTCCTTGAGCTTCTCCTCAACGGTCATGGTGCCATCGATATACTGACCTGCCATCAGAGCGGCAACGTCAGCAGGCTTGGTAGCCAGGATGGTCTTCAGAAGGTTCTTAACGAATTCCTTGAAGGACTCGTTCTTAGCAACGAAGTCGGTCTCAGAGTTAACCTCGATCATAGCGGTCAGATTGCCTTCCTTCATGATGTCAACGACACCGTCAGCGGCAATACGGGTTGCGCCCTTAGCCTCAGCCTTGAGAGCGCCCTTCTCACGAAGGATCTTAATAGCAGCCTCGAAGTTACCGTCAGCCTCGACAAGTGCCTTCTTGCAGTCCATCATACCGATACCGGTCTGTCTACGCAGCTCGGCAACGTCTTTTGCAGTAATGTTTGCCATGGTTTTTATTCCCCTTTGTTCTTATTTTTCAATCATTTGGTACCGAATTACTCGGCAGCCTCTTCGGTTGCGGGAGCTTCCTCGGCTGCGAGCTGCTCGCCCTGACGGCCTTCGATGATAGCGTCAGCCATAACGGAGGAGATCAGCTTGATAGCGCGGATAGCGTCGTCGTTACCGGGAATGACGTAGTCAGCGTCGTCGGGATCGCAGTTGGTATCAACGATAGCGATTACGGGAATACCCAGCTTCTTAGCTTCCAGAACAGCGATGTGCTCCTTGTGGGGGTCAACAATGAAGATAGCGTCGGGCAGTCTCTCCATGGTCTTGATACCGCCAAGGCTCTTCTCGAGATCGAACATTTCCTTCTGCAGGCCTGCAACTTCCTTCTTGGTCAGAAGATTGAAGGTGCCGTCCTCCTGCATCTTGTTGAGGGTGTTCAGACGGTTGATGGAGCGCTTGATGGTCTTGAAGTTGGTCATCATACCGCCGGGCCAACGAACGTTCACGTAGTACATACCGCAACGCTCAGCCTCTTCCTTCACGGCCTCTGCTGCCTGCTTCTTGGTACCGACGAACAAAAGGTTGCCGCCCTGAGCGGAGAGGTCACGAACGAAGTTGTAAGCCTCTTCAAACTTCTTAACGGTTTTCTGCAGGTCGATGATGTAGATGCCGTTTCTCTCGGTGAAGATGTACTCCTGCATCTTGGGGTTCCAGCGTCTGGTGTGGTGACCGAAGTGCACGCCTGCTTCCAGCAACTGCTTGATGGTGATAATAGACATTTCAATGTCCTCCTTTGGTTTTTTCCACCACAGAGGCTCCCGCGGACCGATCCGGGCAACGTTGCCCTGACACCGAGGCCGCATATGGCATCTGTGTGTGTATTTTGTGTTGCTATTTTTGCGCAACAGCGGTATTATACCATACTTTTATATGCGAATCAATAGTCTTTCTCCAAATTTACACATTGTTTACATTCTAAGGTTAAGAATATGCAGATGCGTGGGAGAGAGCGCATATATTGAAGTGTCAGTCGGTACGGAAAATTGTTGTTTATGGGCTTTTAACCAACGTGGCCGTAGGGGAGGCCCTGTGTGGCCTCCCGCCAAAAAGATTGTTGACCCACAAGGGTTTTGTCGATGTCGGGACGACGGGCGACCACATAGGGTCGCCCCTACGGGGTTTCGTTAATTCTCCGCTAAACAACAATTTAT
>JAGASP010000127.1 GCA_017621695.1 Clostridia bacterium | reverse complement strand
GCTTTATGCTCGGGAGGTAACTTTTCCATGAGGGCTTGGAATTCGTTACGACCACGCACACCTTTTTGAGGCGCCAGCAGTTCCTGAATGATTTTGAATACTGATACAATGTGTCGCTCATCCTTCTCGCAGAACTCCGATACCAGCAGTATCGAGGCGGTGAGAAGACCTTCGGCCGCATCATAGAAGTATGCGTTCTGACCAAAGCTTCCGGCATCCATGCCTGAAAGGATAATGGTCTTTGAGATAATCTTTGCGAACTTTTCTGCCTTTGCTTTGTAGGCGAGGTTCTTGGGATTCTCCGCGTACAGATCCATGTACTTGTTTACCAAGTGCAAGAGGTTGTTTCCGTGTGATCTCATCGGATTTCGAAGGTCAATAACCGATATGTGATAGCCATAATAATCTTGGGCTATGTTACCGTAATTACGGAGGATATCTCCTTTTGTATCGGTTGACATGAAGGACATTCCCGAGGCGCAGGCAAACTCAATATTTGGGTATAGCCAGAAGGCAGTTTTACCGACTCCCGCTGCTCCAATCATCATGCAATGCACGTCACCCGTGTCGACCATTGCAACGGTTTGCTTGCCTTTGGTGGTGCATCCTACAACGATTCCTTGATCCTTCGGTCGACTCTCGGGATCACTTCGCCATAGCTCCGGTCGGAAGTCAATGTGTTTATAGGTGGCTTTGATTTCTACATTGCTTGCCCACCGAGCAGTACCGTGCTGACCATCGCCTGCGGTTTTTGCCTTGATGCTTTTCAGCTGATACAGGTACGAGCACGTTGCTATAAGAATAAAAACACCGCCCATGATGGCGGCGATAATGATTAGTGTTGATATTCCGGTCATAGATCTCCTTTCATTGAATTATCATTTGTTTTTTCTCGAGTGCTTCCGCTTCGCAGATGGTGGTTCCTTTCTGACGGAAACAATCGAAGGCAATGCGTAAGAATTCATTTTGAAAAACACCTATTTCATCCTTGGAAAAGGATTCCTTTTCGTTAGCCTTTTTGTTGAGCTCTGTGATGGCTTTCTCGATTTGATCATCGAGGCTTCCGACAGAGTCATAATCTCTGTGCGGCTTATACATTTCCATCATTCGCTTATGGATATCGTCCAAGGTATATTCGACTCCCATTTGCCTTTGCCTGATGCAATATCCGATTATAAAAGTCTTGCCAAGTTCGTTATAGCACTTGATGCTTTCGTTGTCGGTTACCGCTTTAGCTGCACGATCCAATTGAGCTCTTGCGTAGTCAAATATTGCATGTCCTTTGTATTTGATCGTGCGCTCGCCGTTGCCAATAGTGGCAAGTGTTTCACGCAATTCTGCAAACATTTCATTACAATTTTGCTTGTAAATCTCCATTTTCTTGTGTTTGGAAGACGGTATTGCTTCTTTTCCTCGCAGGGCTTTTATGTCCTCGTTCCAGTCCTTATGCACGGGCAGAGCTCGCCAGATGTTGCACTCTCGGTCGAGAGTTCTGATGCTTTCCGCAATTCGATAAGCTCCTTCTATGCCTGCGCTGTCGTGGTCGAGACACAGGTAAACGTTTTTCAGATCTGCACGTTCTTTGAGCATCCTCATGGCACCTCGATCAGCAGTTGAACAGAGTGCAACATAGGAGTGCTTCTCCCACTCGCTCGAATAAAGTGTTAGGTATGAAAGCATATCGATTGGAGCTTCAAAGACATAAAGTCTATCGGATGTACCGTTCCAATGAAAGCTGTAATCAGCATTGCTTCCATACACGTTATTTTTGAAGTCGGAGCCGGGTAAGGTGCTTCGCTTGTGTATGTGCATGGGCACTCCTTCGTTGTTGGTTCCAACGAATACTGCGTTGTGGTATTCGGGTTCTTCGAAGAGCAATCCCTCGCTTGCAAAAGCATGTACAATGCTCCTTGCGATACCTCTTTCGTTACACAAATAACCGTACACTCGACGCATGTCTGTGTGTTTGGGAGGGACTTCAAACTTCTTTTCTTCAACCTTTTCTTCTTTGTGCTTTTGCTGTACAACTGTGCCAACATTATCACCAAGAAGTGATCGCACAGCTTCGGGGAAAGAGAGCCCGAAAAACTTTCGTACAAACAGAATTGCACCGCCACCTGTTTCTTCATATTGGCTGTACCATTCCGAGCCATTTATAGAGACTTTACCCGATGGAGCGTACCACACATTTTCTCGTCCAGCTCGCTTCACGGTTTCGCCATGTAGTTTTAGATAGCTTGCGATATCGGCGCTATTCGCTTGCTCTTTTTCTTGTTCTGTAAAGTATACAAATGCCATCGCATCTCCTTTCAATAGTTGTGAGTAATTTCCGCATTTCGCTTTGCTTCTTCCTCCTGTCTTTGCTTTTTGTCGATGATGATTTTGGAGTTCTCGGGAGGAAGTATTCGATCTCTGAAGGTCATAGCCAAGCTTTTAAATAAGCCTGTTACTGCAGTAGCAGAAACCTTTTTTACCTGCGGAGAATATTGCTTGTTTTTATAGCTTCCGCTTTTGCTGCTACCACTTTTTCCTTTGCCACCACTCGACTTGCTTTCGCCGTTTTTTTCTTCTTCGAGCCTTAGCTGCTGACCGATTTTCAAAGCTTCACGGATGATATCATTTTTGAGTGATTTGAACTCTTTGTTCTCTGACAGGGGAGGCTTCGTTTGCGGTATTTCCTTGTTGTATTTTCCAAGGACTTCGCACTTATATTCCCACCACAAATTATATAGCTTGCTGATGTTCTCGTCCTTCTCGAGCATTGTAACAATTTCATCGATGATGTCTTTGACATCGCGCTTCAAATATCCGTACACTTTTTTGCCTTGTGTTCGGCGTAGGCGCTCTGCAAGAAGTATCAGCTTCTGCTCGATCTCTGTGTGCTCGGTATTATTGAAATCAATCGCACCAATGATATCTGTAACGAGCTGATGCCAATCCTTCTTAATCTTGTCACGGGTAGCAGTTTGCTCGGTATAAATATTGTGCAGATCCTCTGCAAAAATCACGCCCGCAAGAGATGACCTCATCGACATTATTCCTTGCCTTGAGAGGTATCCTTCTTGTGCCTTTTTGGAATAGGCAACCAAGTGTATATGAGGATGATGTCCTTCGTCATGAAAGGCTGCATACCATTTCAAATTGCTGTATGGAATTTTTAAAGACTCGGCAAGCTTTTGCGTTTGTCCGCGGAGCATATCTCTCCAACGGTACGCATTATCGTAGCCGAGTCTTACTGCATCCTCTCTGCGAAGCGATACGATCATCGTGTAGATATTACCTTCATAGCCTGTGATCTCTTTCGAGATAGCATCGAGAACAATCTCGGAATTGCTATCGGTAAAGAGACCGTGCTTGCCGATTTTTTCAACACGGGGACGAGTAGCAATGTAATCGATATAGGTTTTATTATCACCTATTCCCATGGCATTATCTTCGAGGCACCGTGTTATAAATTCCGAAGCATTTTTGATCGTGGGAGTGACGAGATAGTCCTCGTATTCAAGCATTTCTTTGCTGTCGGGAAAGTCTTTTAGGAGCTGCTTGATCAGCTCTTTTTGACCGTCAGTTGCATCGAAGTTGGCTCGGGAATCATCGATCTTTTGCACGTGATCTCGGGTTGCAATATATTTCAAATAACCACCACGAGCTTTGCTTGAGCCGGGCTTGTAGTATCTGAATTTTGTCACGAGGATTGCCATCTAATTGCTTCCTCTGCGTACAAGGCTCCGTTGAGCTTTCGTACTTCTTTCTCGCACAGCTCACGGATTCTTGTCATTTCAAGCTCCGATACGTTTTTCAGAGAGGCGATCATATTTGCAAGAACACTTACTTCAACAGCGAGCTTATATAAGTTGCGGTTATGCCTGTTGTCACTCTCTTTTAGGATGCTTGTGATGGTGGATACCACGATGTTAGAAAAGTAATCCTCGTGGCTTTTAGAATTGAGAAAACCGCAATAAAAAATGATTGCTTTTTCGATAAATTCACCCTTACAGGAGCAGTTATCTGCCTTCCACATTTCGTCTGCAAGTTCTTGAGTTTCCTTGCTCATCCAAAGTTGAAAGCGTACCTTACTTTCCTTGGGCTCGTTGTTGTTTTCTGCCATAATAGCACCTTCCTTTCTTTAGCGCGAGTCGCCGCGCCTGATTTTTCCTTGAGTTTATTGGAGATTTCGGCAGATACGCGCCAATCGAAGCGCGAAACTCCGTTTTTTAGCGCGTATCACCGAAAGTTTGAAAAAGCGAGCAAAGTGGGCGAAAGAGCTCAAAAAACGCTCGGCTCTGCCGTGCGATGTGAGTCGGGATGGCGGCAGATGCGCCAACCCTTTCTCCCGCTTAAAATCGACTCTGTCGATTTATGCCCACTTTACCGCCTATGCTCGTACTTTGGGCATATCACCACCTTTGCCTTGTGACTTTGCTTGCATGGATGAATACACATCAAGCATTTTTCATTGTAGCGTATATATCCTTCTGTGTTTACGAAGAACTGCCATTCCGACTTCTTCGGACTTGGTTTATCTTTCTTCATAGGACACCTCTGATATTTGGACGAAAAAAGCCGTGTTTTGCCGTCAAAAACTCGCTACAATCGATTTTCTTCGGTGGGGTGGGATGGTTGCTCCAAGGCGGTTTTAAGGTTCTAAAAACGCCGTATAAACATCTGAACATATTTTCATATCTTCCTTTCGTTACTGCATGTTCATGCCTGAATCTTCGGCGGTAGTAAGGTAGGCACTCTCGTATGCATCTTCGCCGAGTGCCTTGAGAATTTCATTGTATTCTTCCTCGTTTGTGCAATCTCGGATACCGAATTCTGCGATGCCGTCCATGACGGAATTCATAAGAGTGCTATCTTCCTCGGATAACTTTCTGTTCGGTTCCAACCACGCTTTTCCTTTGCCCCAATGTACGCAAAGCGAAACGGGAAAACCTCCACTTTCATCACATTGGAATTCGGGCGAAGAGTGGTAATCATCGGAGCCAATCTCTGCGAGGAGTTCGTCTAATTTCTTGAGGTATTTTGCCTGTGTCATTACATTCCTCCTATCGTATTTTTTGTTTGTAAATCGTTGTAATAATTACAAAACTCTTGCGGTGACTGTCCATACTCTTGTTGGATTTTTTCCGTCACCATTTCTTTGATAAGTGCTGCTTCTGCTTCCGTGGGAGTGTATTCTCCTTCCTCACATTCCGCATCCTTAGATATAAAATATTCAAGACGAAGTGTGTCTGCAAAAGGATTGTATTTCGCATACAGGTTCAACCATTTTTCATCATCTGAGGCTGTATCCGTTCCGAATTTTTTATCTACATCGAACCAAGTTTCAAGGTAAGCGATGATTTCCTGACCGCTTTCGTCATCGATCTCCATGTCGCGCAGGACGACTATATCGGAGCGTTCCAATTCATTGTTTTCTTTCATGGCTTCCCATACCTTTCGGCAATGAAGTCACGAACGTCAGCGGACACATGTTTGTTATAGAGCTTATCGATCATAGCGATAATTTCTGCATCTAAGTCCATGCCTTTCTTGTTCATAAACATCTTCAAGGCATTGAGCTTTTCCTCTGCGTAATTTACGCTAACGGTTGCTTGTTTTATGTGATCATCTCCTTTCACATTGACTGCGAGAAGCCTTCATCATCATCTTGTGTGATGTAGTTACGAGCGATATTTAGGATGAGTCCTGAGGAGTCGGGATCAAACTCAACATCTGCTATGCCTATGTGCTCGCGCAGTCGTTCATCGATATCCCAAGGGCTTGTATAAAAGCCGTTTGTTAACTCTTTGCACAGCTCATGCGTGATGAGGCATTGCCCATCTTTCTGATGGTCGATACCATATTTGACAATGGTTTCAATTGAGGTTACGAATCCGATATTTTCAGATTCCTCATAGAAGATATCATCGTCAATGATATTGGCACCGAGCAGGGACAGCATGTCTTCTGATTTCTGCATCGGTGTTCGGTTCTTCTGTGCAAAGGTTGCGTACACGAGCTGCTCCGCTAAATCTTCAGCGGTGATCATGTCAGTGGTTTCATCCTCTTGCTCGTCAAAGTATTCGTCGAGGGACTCGATACTGAAGTCATGGAGCTCAGACTTTTGCCAACCGATCACTTCGTGAAGGGTGTTATAAAGAACGGCATCATCCTTGATATTTTGCAAAAACCACTCGAGTGTATTGGCAAGGATTTCGTTCTTTCTACGTGTATTCATGTTGTTAAGTACCTCCGTATATTTCGTTGAATTTATTTCTGTCGGCATCCGTAAACGTCACGCCGAATGCAGAAGAAATATTAGTTAGCGCATCGCTTTCTTCAGTTCGGTTGAGGAAGCAATCCGCAAGTTTTTGGTAGAATCCATCCTCGCTTTCTTTACCAGTTAGGCACGAAAGATAGATGGTTTTGGCTTGGGATATGTCTGTATCCGAGAGACCGTTCTCCGTGAAGACGGTTTCTATTTCGGTTAGCTCATCTTCATATTGCCGTAGCATTTCCTGATGCTCGGGAGCCATATATTCGTACACCATATCCGAGTTGATCATGTCGTTTGCTGTGCCACCCATCCATCCGAACAAGCCATATACAGCAATGAATGGGAGGAGCACAATAAATAGGGCTATGCCTATCACATAGCCCAAGAATTTTCGTCCTTTTTTATCGCCAAGGAGCCACATGACTATCTTTTTAGCCACCTTGCCGACTACAGCCCAAAATCCGTTAACCACATCCTTTCATGTGTTATTTTTAAATGATTATCTACCACCCGCCTTTCCAAACAACACGGATTTGTAATCGGGGGCGATTACCTGAAGCAGATACCTTTCGGTGCCGCATTTGAAGAGTGCCGTACCACGCTCGGGGTGCTTGATCAGATCGAACTCGGATTCCTCGATCTGCAATGTGTCCATGTAATCTCTCGGGTTAATGTTGCCCGCATTGAACAAGAATTGATGCGTAGGGATCGAGAACAATGGCTTCGTCAGTTCCTTAACCTCGGGCAACAGAAAGTCCTCAATATTCTGCGATGCGAGAATGATTGAGGATTCCTTTTTACGTACACGCTTGGAGGCATTACGGATGTATTCTATTGCCGTAAGGTTTGTCAAGAAGAGGTACAGCTCGTCTATGGAAGCTGCCGTGTTTCCGGTCGTGAGGAGCTTGTGATTCATGTAGGAAAGGATGTTAAATAACATAGCATCCTTCAGCTTTTTATTCGAATCCATCAAGCCTTTAACGCCGAAAACAATAAACTTATCATCGGTGATGTTGGTTTTGCCATTGAAGTATTTACTTTCTGCACCGAGGCACATAGAGTTGAGCCCAAGGCAGAGTTCACGGAGCAGATCCTCTGTGAAGAGGGACTTGGTTCCTTCTTCGTATTTGAGGTATTCTTGCTCGACGATCTGATACAGATCCTTCATCGTTGGGTAGTCATCGGTTGTCAATGTACTGAAGTCCGTCTTATCGGTAATGCCGAAATTTTCGTAAAGCCTTGTGAGTAGGATTTCGAGAGCATCGATTTGAGCATCGGAAAAATCCTTATAGGCTCTGAAAAAATCCTTCAAGAAAGAGATGTGTTGCGATAGCCGTGTTGCTTTTCTGAATGCTTCGGGAGCATCATCATCAACATCGTCTTTGCTCTCAGCCCATTCCTTCGGTTCAAGGGGATTGATGATGTAGGCACCACTCATAAGGTCAATGTAGCAACCGCCGAGGCTGTTGCACAGATCTTCGTATTCTTGTTCTGCATCAAGGGATATAATGTTCTTTCCCGACATTCGAATATTGGTCAGCAGTAGCTTGAGCAAATATGATTTTCCCAAGCCGCTATTACCGAGAATAAGAACGTTGGAGTTGGTCTTATCTTCTTCGCGCTTATCCAAGTCCACGATGATATTGGTTCCGAATTTGTCACGACCAATGAGAAAGCCATTGGCATCTGTCTTTCCGGAATAATTAAAGGGATAACAGTTAGCTACCGACGAAGCCGGGAGCACTCTTTCGAACTGCCTTCCGAATGCGTTGTATCCGCACGGGAGGCATGATAGGAAGCCTTCTTTCTGACGGAGTGTCAGTCGATCAACCGACAGTTTTTCACGTGTCAGCTCCATATTCATATCTGATTGAAGTTCACGGAGCTTCTCGAGGCTGCTTGCCGTCAGTTCCAAAAAAACTGCCGAGTGCAGAAGAGGTTCACGGTTTTTGCGTAGGTCGTTCAACAGTTCGACCACGTCATTGAGGTTTCCTTGTCCTTTGACCACCTCATCGATCTCGTCTGAGTTGGCGAGCATCGTGTTTTTTCGGCATGCGTTTTGCACGATTTTTCGCTGTTCCACGGCATCGACAAGGCGAGTGTACATATGCAGAGTGACCGATTCTTTCTCACTGAATCGGGCAAATATAGCCTGACTCGTTGTCTGCGGAGGATACTCCTTGATTGCCCACACGCATCTGTAACTGTCGCCTACGATATAGTGGTCGACATAAAACCTGACGGTGCTCGGGGCAACCATGGCAATAAAGTCTTTCACGTATCTTTCGGTCAGCTCGACATCGATCTGCTTGTTTTTCTTTCTGCGATAATAAGGGCGGTCGGTGAGGTATCGCCAACCGTCAACGTCATCGATGGCATCCTCGCACATATGCCCGAAGTATCTCGATATAAATCTCTTGATATCGTCCTTGTTTGCTCGCCGACATTCGAAGCCCTGATCGTTGATCTGTTTTTCAATGCGATTGAGTATGGAGAGAGCTTGTTCCTCGCTTTCTCTTGTAAGGCGATAGGCGAACATAAACTCTCGGGCAGTCGACATTTGCAGTTGGATGTTATCGAGGTGTTTGATATCTTTTCGGAGTAGTATCTGCACCTCGGGATTGGTTTCTTTTTCTGCCGTTTTCTCGAGGTATAGCTTGTTGCTCTCAAAGTTTTCTCGGGCATCGGTACATATGATTTCGATGTTAGGATGAATGGACAGAAGTTGCGTTAAAGCCTGAATTTTATTTTCGACCTTATTGGCAGAAAGCACCGAAATGTTCGTAGGTCTTACAAGGAAATACACGAGCTCGCCGTGACCAAAGGTGAGGACACCGCGATCCGTAAATTTCTTCATTCCTACGAGCTGCAGGGTGGACATTTTTGATTTTGCCATTTAGCTCTCCCTCCATTCGAAGTATTGTTGTGTGGAAATTAAATATCTCCACGCACATTTTATATAGTCGAGGATGGAGTTCTCATCCATCCTCATAGTGAGTATTGCGTACACAGCGGTTAAGGCTGCAGGGATAATAAAACCGAGCTTTGCCCATGACACAACGGAGATTGTGAGTGCGATGCCAAGGATAATAATATCCTTCAGCGACCATAACCAAAGTTTTGTTTGTGTGCGCATATTCTGTGGGTACAAATATTGCTTTTTCATAAGACTCCTTTCTTACTTCTTAAATACCGCACGACCAAGGTTGATGGCGGTTGTAGTTGTGTGTACAGCACTCATCATGTTGACACGGGTGCCTGTTTCAAGGCCGAATTGCTGTGCGATTCTCGGTACCTCGTTGGATGCGAGCATTACGCCCAAACCAAGCAAAGGATGAGCTTGCATCGTAATCAATCCAAGGAATAACAGCGTTGTTTGCATAAACGTCGTAAAGCATAAGCCTATGATCTGCTTACACCAACCGTTGAAGCCGTCCGAATAACCTCTCGGGAGGCTAAACATATAAAGGCTTCCTACGGCTATCTGCACAAGAAGAATACCACCTCTCTTGATGTTTGCGAAGAAGCATTTTATTACGCAGTATCCAAGACAGATTATGATCAGAAGCGTGAGGAGCACGTTGTTGCCTTGTGTAACTGCACCTCCGGGTGTCATAGCTCCCGTTAGCATTGACGGCGGATACAAAGCCAAGGCGTTTTTCGCCGCCACATCAAGCGATATATTCATTCCGATTACCTCTTGTGCAAGGTCTTGTGCAAAGGTGTTTTGCAGGAAACAACAAAAACGGTAAAGTTCCACGGGCACCACGGTGAATAAGTTTACCGCAAACAGTCCATAAAGGAACGGGAGTATCTGCCGTTTTATATTGATGCGACCTTGGGATTGGTATTCTATGGCTATATCGAATATGGCGACCACCAGTCCGGCGATGAACAATCCCCAACCGAATAGAGAGAAGAATTGCAAGGCTGCATGCACCCACGTTAAGTCGAACAGGTCAGCACCTATGTTTGTCATCATCGTAAAGAAATCAGACAGTGCATTGTAAACTAAGCTGTACAAAAATCGCATGAAGACATCCCAAATGCTTCCCGAAATGTTTTCCCACGTGTCCGTGAGTGCGGTGCTTATGGCATCACCTATACCGCTTACAAGGTCTTGTATCCAATCAAACAAGTGCTACCACCTCCTTCCGTTTGATTGGATTTTGGGTTACATGCCCAAGATGTTCCAAATGTAGAGGGGGCAAGTAAGTGAGAAGATCAGCGTTGCGAGAAGAATTGCAGGAGCTGTCCACTCGAACTGCCCATGTTTGCGGTAGTCGAGGTATGCCGTAGCTACCTTAACAAAGAATAGCACCGCAAGGATCAAATCGATGATGGGAAAGATTACATTGTTTACCACCTGCTTGATCTGACCTTTAGCTGCATCCCAAGTGTCTTCTACGGCACCTGCAACGTCGCCGGTCGTGCCTGTTTCGGCTGCAAATGCAGTAACGCTCATAACTGAGAGGAGCATTACCACCGCAAGCAAAGCAAAGAGGATTCTTTTAGTTTTCAATTTCATATGAGTAACTCCTTTCATATTTGTGTTTTGTGTATTTGTATTCGGGGACGAATACTGCAGGGATTCCAAGTTTCATGGCAAGATCGATTTCCTCGGTCATGCCCTCGGTGATGTTTCTTCCGAAGTACCAAAGTTCATCACAATTAGGGAGCAAAGAGAGTCCGGCACGGATGCCGAACTCTCTTTCAGAATCGATATTGTCATCAAGAAACTGTGTAAAATAGATGTGCGGAGCCACGGGGATATAGCCGAATTCTCGGACAATGTAAGTGCAATAGAGTTTTGCATTTTCAATGTTCTGTTCTATATCACCACGCAAAGGCGAGCACACATAAATTTTCTTGTTTTTGATTTCCAATATGAGCTCCTTCCTGATTAACGGTAGCGCTTATTTCCGAAAACGTCCGTCTTCTTATAGAGAATGAAAACGACCACACCACCAACTGCAAGGAGGCTGAGGATGACAATGAGGGCGATGATGCCGCCATTGAGACCATGCTTGATCTCGAAGTTGTATTCGGTGCTGTTGCCGCAATCGTCAGTAACGACTACCTTATAGGTGCCTTCCTCGGTAAGCTCATCGCCATCAGCGTACTCGATCTCGGTGTCATTGAGGAATACCTTAACGGTTGCTTCCTCGGAAAGATCCGTAAGAGTTACGGTCTTCTTTGCACGACCTTCCTCATCTACACCATTAACGGTGAGAGTAGGCGCCGTTGCATCAACGGTGATTTCGAAGGTGTTGGATACGCCGTTAGCGACTACCTCAACCTTGTAAGTGCCGCTTTCGGTAAGGGAGAGGATTGCGTTCTCCATGTCGAGTTCGGTATCATTTACGATGACCTTTTCAAAGCCGGGGATGGAGGCAATATCGCTCTCAAACTTGCCTACAAGAGCATCTACAATGGTGAAGGTTACCTCAGAGGTGTTGCCGAGCTTATCGGTGAATTTAGCTGTATAAACGCCAGACTCAACGATATCATCACCAAGCTTGTATTCGAAGGGCTCGCCGTTCTTGGTTACTACAACGGTTACATCCTCATTTGCGGTAAGCTTTGCAGTGTTTGCATAGCCCTTATCGTGAACAGAAGAAACGAATGCAACGTCTGCATCAATAGTTACCTTAAAGCTCTGAGTTACGCCGTTTGCCACGATAGCCACGTCATAGGTGCCGCTTTCAGTAAGGGTGAGTGTACCTCTGTCGAGAGTTGCTTCCTTGCCATTAACGAACACTTTCTCAAAGCCGGGAACGAGGTCAACCTCGCTTTCAAACTTATTTACGGTGGATACGATAATGGTGAAGCTCATCTCGGACTTGTTGCCGAGCTTATCCTCAACCTTTACGGTGTATGCTGCAGGCTCGGTAATCTCGGTACCAACAACGTAATTAATAGCTTCGCCGTTCTTGGTGACGGTTACGGTAACATCTTCGGTTGCATTGATAGTAACAGAGTTTGCTAAGCCCTTGTCATGAGCGTTGATGCTGAAGCCTACCTTGGTATCAACGGTTACCTTGAAGGTATAAACCTTGCCACTTACAGTCACACCAACCTCATATACGCCATCGTTTTTAAGTTCGAGGGTACCATAGTTGAGTCTGTGATCCTCACCGTTAACGGTAACGCCACCCATACCTTCGATGTCATCAAAGTTGTGTGTGAACTCGGTTACGTAGGGCTGAATCACCTTGAAGGCGATCTGTGCGCGGTTGTTGAGAGCATCGGTGAGCTCGAGAACATAATCAGCAGGATCGGTAATTTCGGAGCCAAGCTTATAGTCGACAACCTCGCCATTCTTAGTAAGAACTACGGTTACCTGTTCCTTAGCGGTTGCAACTACGGAGTTGGAGAGACCCTTGTCGTATACGTTAATGTCATAGCTTACGGTCTTATCAATCGTGAACTCAACAGAGACTTCATTGCCTGCGGTATCAACGACACGTACACGGTACTGACCGTCTGCGGAGATGGGATTGCCCGATACGTACTCACCAAGGGACTTGCCGTCCTTGAAGAGCTCTGCCTTGAGGTTTTCTTCCGTGTAGAATACCTTTACATCGGTATTAACGGATTCACGGTGGTCAGCACCTTCCATCTCGACCTCGGGTTCCTCGGTGTCGATGGTGAAGGCGTATACCTTCTTGTGTCCGTCAAAGTTCTCAAAGGTGATGGTGTAGTCACCGCCAGCGGTGAGCTTGTCGCCGGACTCATAAGGAATAACCTCGCCGTTCTTTTCAACCGTTACAACGGCTTCATCATCCCATGTGAACACAACGTCGGTATTGGTGATACCGCCGTCCCGAACGCCTGCAAGATCACCTGCAGGAATGGGCTGTTCGTAGGTAATCTGACCGCTGATCGCATCGATGCCGGTGCGGAATTCATCGGTAATAACTACCTTGTACATTCCGGAGGTACGGAACTTATAAGCGAGAGTATCGAGAACGATGGTATTGCCATAGTCATCCTCGGTAAGAGTTACCCAAGTTTCACCATTATCGGTGGACTTCTGAATAACAATGGACTGAATGTGAGACTCGTCATCCTCACTCTTGTTGATTGTGATTACGAGCTGCTTTTCCTCAGCATCCGCTACGAGAGAAACAGAGGGAGCATTGCGAGAAATCTTGAAGCTGAAGGTTTCGGAATCGCCTGCATGGTTTACAGCGATAACGGTGTAAGAACCGCTTTCGGTTACCTTGAAGGTTTCATCTACATTGAGAATTGCGAGAAGCTCGCCGTTTTCGTCATAAACTCTGAACATTGCAAACTCATCGATTTCATCAATAATGGAAATTGTCACCTCATCCTTGAAGAGATAGGTTCTCTCGAAGGTGGCGGTGTTCGTAGAGCCTTCGCCTACAGTGTACTGAATTGCAGGAGCCTTGCGGACTACAATCATGGTGTATTCACGAGCATTGCCGAAATCATCAAATACGGTGATCACATGCTTGCCCTCGGTTTCGATAGAAGCGCCTACATATACCTCGCCATCAATGAGGACACCGATGTCGGCGCCAAGCTCGATGCTGTTTGCAAGGATAGTGGTTCCATCAGAATAGGAGTACAGGTTCTCGCCGTCAGCAATTACTGCAGGTTCCTTCTGCCAGTAGTAATAGGACTTGATGCCTACTTTCGCATACTCTGCGATAACCTCGTCAAGTCTTTCAGTGGTGAAGTATGCAACTTCCTCATCCGCATTGCCGGATTTCTTATAGATGAAGTATTCGCCATTAACAGCGTTTACGGAATCCTTTTCATCCATTGCAATGCCAGTATCCCACGAGGTGCTGCTCCATGTGCCTTTGCGAACGAGAGAGTTCTCGCGCTTGATAGCAAATTCGAGTGCACTCTCATAGCTGTCGAATGCGAAAATGTCGCCGTTTGCATCGTGAACCTCGTAGTATTCCTTCTGCAGAGTAACAGTCGGAATGTTATCCTTGGTAGAAGTGAACTCAGTTTCCCAAGTGTTGCCTGCAGCATCAAGGACAGTTACTTTGTAAGTTCCGGTTTCGATGGTGTGGACGGTTGCTCCATTGGTGATAGCCTTGCCGTTAACCTTTACGCTCGTAATAGGAGCATAGGTGTTTGCATCGCCATTAGTCCAAGTAATCACCGCATCTCCATCGGTTTTACCGTTGGTTACGTTGCTAATGTTCACCTTCTTGATGGTTCTGTCGATTACAATGGTGTATTCGCCAGTAGAGTTTCCAGCTTCGTCCTCACCATAGAAGACATACTTGCCGGATTTGTTAAGCTCTGCGCCGGAGGTGTAAGCCGTGAAGCTTGTGCTACCGGGTGCCTTAACATAGCAGGTTTCGCCACATACGAACTTGATGTAATCGCCATTCGTGTAGGTTCCATTGCAAACCGCTTTGTCATCAACGTAGAGCTGTGCAGACGGAATCTGTCTGTTTACGGTTACGGTGTAGGTTGCAGACTGATTGCCAGCTTTGTCAACAGCGTAGAAGGAGTACACTCCCTCAGCAGTAAGCTCCTTGCCGGAGGTATAAGCTGCATAAGAGGTTGCTCCGGGTGCCTTGACGAAAATGGTGTTCAATGCAATGTTATCCGAAGGTACGAATTTTACAGAACTTGCATTGGTGGAGTCACCCGAGGACAGAAGAGTTGAACCGCCGTACAGCTTACCTGTAGGCTTGGTCAAGTCAAGGGTGATTGTAGATACAGAAGACTGATTGCCAGCCTTGTCCACGCTGTAGAAGGAATAGGTTCCTTCAGTCGCCAACTGAGTTCCGCTTGCATACGTAGTATAACTCGTAGCGCCGGGCATTTTGACATAGTACGTGATAGCAGAAGAGAGGCTATCTGTTGCGGTGTACTTAACGTAGGAAGCATTGGTATAGCTACCGCTTGTCTTGCTCGTGGTGCCGCCATATACGGTGCCTACGGGAGCAGTTCTGTCAAGGGTTACTGTTACCGTTGCGCTTGTGTTACCAGCCTTATCGGTGCAGTAGAACGAGTATACGCCCTGATCGGTGAGCTGAGTGCCACTTGTGTATGCAACGTAGCTCGAGGAACCGGGCTTCTTGACATAGATTGCATTCAGAGCAATGTTATCCGAAGGAACGTACTTCACATAGCTTGCCTTCGTATGCGTACCAGAGCTGATGGAAGAGGTTCCACCATAGAGAGTGCCGGTGGGCTTAGTTGTGTCAAGCGTAATGCTTACAACAGAGGACGAATTGCCTGCTTTATCTACACAGTAGAAATAGTAGGTACCCTGAGTAGCAAGCTGTGTTCCGCTTGAATAAGAGGTGTAGCTCGATGCGCCGGGCATCTTAACGTAGCATGCGTTAACCCCTGAGAGACTATCGGATGCAGTATACTTCACGTAGGAAGCGTTTGTGTAGCTGCCCGAAGATTTAGTGGAGGTGCCACCGTAGAGAGTTCCCGTAGGAACAGTCTTATCAAGAGTAATGGATACCGTGGTGGACTGATTTCCCGAATTATCTACGCAGTAGAAGTAGTAGGTACCTTCAGCGGTGAGCTGAGTGCCCGAAGTGTAAGCAACGTAGCTCGTGGAGCCGGGCTTCTTAACATAGCATGCCTTTACGCCACTATGAGAGTCAGAGGCAACATACTTTACGTAAGATGCGTTAGTATAACCACCTGAGCTCTTGGTTGTTGTGCCACCATAAAGAGTTCCGGTCGGAGCCGTGCTATCATAGTACACCTTATACTCGGATGAGGTATTACCAGCCTTATCTACAGAACGGAAAGTGTACCAACCGTGAGAAGCAGACAGTGCTGTGCCTGCGGTGTAAGTGCTCCAAGTCGAAGAGCCGGGATTTTTAACCTGACAATAGGATACGCCGCCGGTGTCGGTTGCCGTGTACTTAACAGGTTTGTTCGTATATCCTCCGTTACTGATGGTTGTTCCCGATGAATTTGTTACCTTACCAACAGGGGCTACGGTATCAAGATATACGCTTACAGTTGAGCTGCTCTGATACCCGTCAGTACCATAGAAGTACCACCAACCATTGTTTGCTGAAGTAGCGGATACGCTCTTACTTGTGGATGTGGTGTAGGTGTAGCTCGAGGAACCGGGGCTTTTGTAATAAAGCTTGGTCGAGCTATAGTCAGAAATAGAATAAGAGATAGCCTTATTGGTGTAGCTACCGCTTGAAATTGTTGAACCGCCTGCTTTGAGAGAGTAGGTCGGCTTATCCTTATCAACGTAGAATCTATACGTGAAAGTATAGGTCTTAGTCGAGAAGATATTAGGCTTATAGGTGCCTACATAAGTCAGCACATAGTATCCTGTCGGGAGAGAACCTTTCCAAAGGTACATGCCCGTGTCGCCTGAGAGCGTAAGGTTGACATAAGTGCTGCCGTCTTTGGTGAGCTTAAATGACTGATGTTCCTTGATATCGTCAGCATGGATATAGAAGCTGAAGTATGTCCAGTCATAAACCTCATAGTTGTACTTGGTGGTACTGTTGTATCCTGAATCGTCATAGAACACTTCGGTAGCAATCTGAATACCGAACTGATCCATGTAACCCGAAACAGAACCATCACCAATGTCATAGGTACCGGAAAGCATATATACGCCTGCACGGTTAGTAGCAGCGGATGCTTCCATCGGATTAGCGATGAAGATGCCGAATACCATGACGAGAGCGAGAATTACGAGCATAGAGCTCGCAAGGATTTTGTTGGTTTTTGTTTTGGTGTTCATTAGTTTACCTCCTGATTTGTTTTTTCTGCCAATTACATTTTCTGCACTTGGACTTCATTGTTTTCTGTCTGCGTGGTTGTCTGCGACTGTTCGAGTGCCTGCTTGTACTCATCGAGAATCTTCCCGAAGAGTTCCTCGCGCGACTCTTTGGTCGTAGGGTGGAAGACATCTTCGTAGGTTTTCTCGCCGTTCTCGCCGGTGCGCTGAACCGAAGGCATCGATACGAAGAGACCTTTGTCGTTCTCGTATACACGGATGCCATGGACGGCAAATTCTCCTACGTTGGCGCTCGCAATTGCTTTGAGCTTGCCATCGTCCTCCATGAGCTTGTCGATTCTTACCCTGATGGGCATGTTCGACTGTTTCTGTTCTTGTTTGGGAGCAACAGAAGCTCCACCTTTCTTACCTGCCATTTGTGAATCTCCTTTCTTATGATTTTTTGTTTTATGGCATATAAAAAGCCTGTTTTGCAAACTATCACTTACAAAACAGACCTTCTAACTTAATTGAAACCCATGATTGTGAAACCTGTCGCATTGAAGATTTCCTCATCTGATATGTCCTCGGGCTCGGCGAACATATCGCTATACTTTTTGATCTGATCGTCTGTGAGGTCGCAGAACTCGCCGTTGTTATCTCCAACGATGAAAATCTGACCACAGTAGACATCGCCTTCCAAACGGCGATTACCGCGCATGCCATTGAGCTTTGCTTCCTCATTGCCTACGACAACTGCGTTGTCATCAAAGGGATAGGTTACCTCCATTAATGAAGGCTCACCAAACTTGCTGACTGCTTTTTGCCATGACTCCAAGGTATCGGGCACTCTTGTTTCAAAAGGCGGCTTGCACGGACGAATTTCCAATACTCGAAGTCCATCTGCTTCTTGAGCAAGAGACGGATCGAAGTCAATCTTCTTGAAGCCGAAGCTATCGCAAAAATAAGCACCTTTTTCAACGTATGGCACGTACTTATGCTCGGGCACTTTACCTGTGCCTGCCGAAGAGCGTACACGACTTACCTCATCGACAATTTCCTGTGCTTTGGCATCAATCGTATAATCGTCTGCAAGTACCGCTTGGGTTGCGTATTCTTTTAACACGGGATTAGCTATGCGCTCGGCAATGCATAATTCCAAATTCCTTTGAGTCCATCCGTATTGTTCCAAAACGGAGGAAGGTATGATACTTGCTCGCTCCTTGATTATTGGCATAATAAAGGGCTTCAGCTCATCAACAGGAACGTCGCTCCTATCTTTCCTATGGAAGTACAGCATCGTTCTGTTAGAATTCGAGTCATCCGAGAGACCGTCAACATACATACCGTGCATATGGTCTATGTCCTTGTTGCATACTTCCATTGTGGCTTCGTATACGAGGATTGCCGCCTGAGTGAATGCTTTGCCTTCTTCTGTGGCTCCGAATGCCGTCCAATCCGGCTGTATCTCGTCTTCCATGACGATGATATCCGAGGTGGTCATTGAGTGTCCACGATAGGTCGGTGGGCGCTCATATGGGCGATTGCAGATAGTGAATAAGTCTTCGAGGTTATATGCTGTGATGTAGCCGTTAAATACGCACTTGTATTCCTCGGGCTTTACGCCGCCGTTTGCCATCGCTCGCTCATAGTTCATGAATAAGAGGTTGCGGTGATCGGTATCGTGCTGAATCTGATATACTTTGAGTTTCACGCCATCACCATCCCTTCATCTCCGCGGAGCTCGGCAAGCTTGGCTTGAGCCCACTCGGGAATGCATTCATCCTTCATAACGCCTACGAGACTTTGTCTTGTAACATAGCATTCTTCGTCATCGCAAAGGAACCTACCGTATACCTTGGTACCACGGGAATTCGGTTGACATCCGAATCCGCTTTGGGCAAGGAAGATCTGTTCCTCGGGATGAAGGTGGCTTTCCTTCATTCGCTGTGCGTTAAAGATACATACTCTATCTGTGTAATCGAGCTGCTCGCCTATTTCCTCTATGCAATGTCGTGCATCGTACATACCGAGGGCATCCCATTCCTTGCGTGCAAGATTGATAAATCCATCAAGGACTGCAGGGTGGCTATCGACACAGAACATCCAGTTGTTTTCGTCATGGGGAACATAGCGCCTACGCCCCCAAGTCTTGTTGTCTTGGGAGAATCGACCATCGCTTTTCTTTTCGTTTAGGGTGTTTGAGAGCACCCAATTTACACGCTGAAAGCCGTATTCTGCGATAACGCCTTTAGCCACATCTGCGTTCAAGTGCATACCGTCAAAGTTTTCTGCAATGGCTTTCTCAATAGCTCTTGCGCAGGCACAGTTTTCTTTATAGCTTTCTCGCCATAGGTCGAGCTCGCCCCATTCGACTGCATCCTTTCTTGAATCTCGGTATAGCTCTTTGGGCATCAGTCATCCTCCAAATCTGCAAGTCTTTTGGCGAGGTATTTGAAGGCTGCCTTCTGCTCACGAACCGTAAGGCTGTTGAGCACATCGAGAAGCGAGGTGCTTTTTTCCTCAATGACAGGCACCTTGCATCTGTCACAGATCTTTTCTCTGCGAATAACAATAGTATCCTTGTCAGTTTCCTCGAAGGATACCACATCGTTATATGCAAAGCCGTGCTTTAGGCGCAGTTCGTAAGGAATTGTAATTCTACCGCGCTTGCCGAGAATCTTATATATCTTTTCCATTAGTCGTTCTCCTTTCCACATTCTAATACGCAACAACCGCAATTGTTGCAGAAATATTCGCACGAGTCGCAACCCTCGGGATCGCAGTCCACGTCATCATAGGGACAGCATTCCTCGAAGATGCATTCCTCACAATCTCCGTCGCACTCCCAATTTTCCTTGACCTCCACGGAGAGTCGGTCATCGTCCTCATCCTCGTCATCGATATCGTCTTCGAGTTCGGCGAGTTCTGCTTCGGTGAGAGGATGGATATGGAGCGCACCGTTCTCGTAATAAGTTTCAAAGACGGTGTCCTCCGTAATACCGAGGGCATCGATGAGTTCCTCGGGAATGTTAAAGGTTAATTTGCAATTGATTTCCATATGATCTTCCTTTCTTTCAGTATTTTTTCATTTTCGTCGTATTCATCGAATAACGTCAATTGCCTTGTGAGCACACCTTCTTCATAGGTGTCGTAATTAGAAATAAGTAGCTCGGGGTACTGCTTGCCTGCATCGTATCGCTGTGCGATATTTGATAGGCGCGTGGTGCTTTCAATCATGATGCCGGGCATCGAGTAAAGCTCTCGAATCTCGGGGCAGTCATTATATGAGAGCAAAAACTTTCCCTTAATATTGACGAGGGCATCACGGAGTCTTACGTGGTCTTTTTCTGTAAATCCCACGTCCTCGTAATAGTCCTCGGTTTCGTAGTAGGGCGGATCAAGATAGAAGATGGTGTTAGGTCTGTCATACTGTGCAATAAGTTTTGCGAAATCTTTGTTTTCTACCACGACCGTCTGCAATCTTTTTGCCGCCTGATGTATTAGCGGAAAGTTCCTCCACATGCTGTGCGGTTGAGCTCCGAAGCTGTCGAGTCCCGATGCGTAGCTTTCTCTTATCAGCTGATAAAAATAAGCTGCTCGCTTGATGTCGGGAATGACAGTTTTGCTTGAAATTGTTTTTCGCACATGATCGAAATCCGTCCTTGAGTTGAGCGTGTAGGTCAGCTCCTTACAAAGTTCTTCGGGATAATCTCGAACACAGCGATATAGATTGGCGAGGTTCGGATTAAAATCGTTATAAACCTCGAATTTGCTTGGGGATTTGTAAAACAACACCCAACCGCCACCGCCGAAAACCTCGACATATCTGTCGCAATCCGAAGGGAGCCGCATGGTGATTGCTTCACGGAGGGCTTTCTTTCCTCCAACCCAACTCATAAAGCTGTTCAAAAATTCACCTCCTTGGAGGCGAATGCGTAAAAAAATAGCCGCTTGCGCAAAGCTACGTGCTTCTACGCAAAACGACCTCCAGTGTTTTAATTATTTTTTGTTAATTTGGAACATGCACATTACGGTAATTCCGATCATGCCGCCAACGATGAGACCGACAAAAAACCACAGCATCACATACCACCCATCCCTTCGTCAATAATTTCCTCGGGGATGTCGGCCTGTACACGATATGCACGGCTGTTACTGTCATAATGCTTCGACTGAATTTCCATCGATCCGAAGTCTTCTGCCGACATCTCATAGTCGCCTATGAAGGCAATGCTTTCCTTGCCATCACGAAGACCTTTCAGCTGATCCTCTGAAATAAGAAACTCTCCCTCTGATGTTGTGAGTATCATATCTGCAAGAGGCGCATTCTGTAAAAAGTAATGCATTGTTTTCCGATACTCGATCTCCGCCTCTTGCTTGATCTTATCTTCTTCAAGGGCGGAGTATACGGTTTTTGTAAAGGTATACGTATCATCGATCAGATTCTTAAATCTGAGTCCTACCTCGACCATAAGGTTGAGATCATCGCAATAGCAGAAGAAGCCGCCTGCTTCGCAATCGGTGTGGAGTCTTGCGAAGTACCGATCATTCTCAAAATACTTGTTGAAAACAATAGCCCACTCATAACCGTTTCCGTGAGTGCAAAAACCACGCTCATCACGGGCAGGCTCGCCAATCCGTTCAGCATACTTATCGAATGCTTCTTGACCGTAGAAACGGTATTTTTCATCAACGAAGGAAAATGGATAGCAAAGGCTGAATGTGCCGTTTTCATGGTCTACCAAATAAAACGGAGCACATTTTTCATTGAATTTTTCAATTACGCTTTTGTTATCCATGATCACATCTCCATGCCGTAATCTTCCTCGGGCTCATCTTCATCGGGGGAGAGACCTGATCCCATACCTTCGCCTTCACCCTCGCCATCGTCTACGGAGGTGATATTTACATACTCACCAATAATGCAGAGGGCTTTATCGTAACTGTCTGACTCATAAATGCGGTCACACATTTCTTTTGCCTGATCTGCCAATCCGTGTTTGCGAAGTGTTCGGGAAGCGATACCCATGAGGTTGAAGATATTGCCATCCTGACCAATCAAAGCACAGTCGGGTTTTTTCTTCTGCTCGGGCTCATCGTTTCGCAAAGGGCCGCCGAGCCTGTTGTCCACATAATCCTCAACCCACTTTGCGCTGAAGGTTCCGTGAGTAGCAAGGCGCCACATGGCGAGTTTTCCAATATCGAGCTTTACGGGCTCAAACGGGAACACAAGATTGGTGATTCCTTCGTGTTCAAAGGAATAGACATCATCGGGCTTGTATTTGGTACCTTCAAGAAGGATGCCCTCATCTGTGAGCATTTCATTTACGCCGTTTACCCAATCTTCGTGGGGCTCGGCGCATCCTTGAAAGATAATACCGCCGTTGATCTTGCCTTGCCTGAGTTCAGTGGTAGTGATTTTTTTAACCATTTTCGATCTCCTTTAATACTTGAATTAGTCTGTTGCCGATTGCCGTTACAACATTGGTGGTTACAGAATTACCAGCCATCTTGTATAACTGACTTTCGGGAATTCCGATATCTACGAGCGTATTGAATTGCTCGTCAGAATATCCTTGTAAGCGGAAGCATTCAAGAGGCGTTAAACGGCGCACCAAGCCGTTGTACTCGACTCCCATGCGGTCTTGTGCCGTGAGAGTGAACATCGGCTCGTTAGGCTCCTTAATTCGCCTTCCTTGCTGCCTTATGTTTTCCCTGAAGGGAGTAATAACAGCTCTTGCATCAGTTATGATAACGCCCGAGTGCTCGCCTCTGTGTTTGCTGATGCCCGAGTCCTGTCTTGCGGTGATACATCTTGCGTGATGCGTTACCATGGGGTTTGGATTCATGTCAACAAAGTAGAGTCCTGTTTTGGCTCCCCAGCCACCTCCTTGGGATGTGATGCAGGTGCTGACTCCGTCAATTCCGTAGATTCGGCAACCTTGGCTGCCTGCGACGAGTTGTTTAAGAGTTTCCGCACTGCCTTCTCCGATAGGAAGTATTTTTCCGGACAGTCTTGGATCAAGATATCCGAAAGCGTACACGCGCTTTCGTTGCTGTGGGACTCCGAAATACGCTGAGTTAAGCACACCATATTGAACACAATACCCGAGTTTTGAAATCTCATAGAGGATAGTTCTCCAAGTTTGCCCGTGGGAGTGATTGAGAATCCCCGGCACGTTTTCAAGGAGAAGATACTTAGGCCGTTTGGCTTCAGCCACCCTTGTGATTTCATGAAAGAGAGTTCCTCGGGTGTCGGCAAAGCCAAGTCGCCGTCCGCTGACTGAGAAAGGCTGACAAGGAAATCCTGCGCAAATGAGATCAATGTCGGGTAGTTCATCGGTGTTAATTCGTGTGGCATCATCGCAGAAATATTCACCTCCTGTTCTGTATAATGCGCGGTAGGCTCTCTGTGCGTATTTATCTATTTCACAGAAACCTACGGGGACAAAAAAATCGCCGACATTAGCGAGTCCTGTGCGGAATCCACCAATGCCGGCGAACATGTCAATATATTTAATTGTTATGATCCCACCCCCTTACATGCTGATAGGATTGTCTTCGGATATATCTTCCGTATGACTTTCAGCTTGGATTTCTTCGGGAGTGAGTTTGCGGAAACTATCCACGCCGGGAACGGCGGCAAGTGTACGACCGTTATCCCATTTCATATGCAGTTGACCGTCATCGTCAACATGCTCGACTGTTCCTCTTGTGCCTGATGGCACGGGATCGTAGGGATCGTTCATCGCTATGAGCTCGATACGAGTTCCGGGAGGGTAGTGATTTTTGATACGATTTACTTCTTGGATGCTCATGTATCTCCTTTCTGATTTTTGTTTTTTCTTTTTCTGTACTTCTTAATGAGTAGGGCTACGGCAATGAATAACATGCTTCATTTTTGATCTCCTTTCTTGAAAATAAAAAAGAGGACTGCAGTAATATTTTCTACAATCCTCGTTTTAGACACAAATAGTTTACAAATATTTTTTTGAAATAAACGAAAAAAGGGGAGATTGTGCGACTGAAAAATCGCAAAATCTCCCCTAAAAAGTGGATTATTTAAGTTCAAATCCCATCCACACGGCGTTTTTGGCGTTTGGCATCTATTAAAATCGCACTATGAAAAATGGGTACAAAAAAGCCCAGAAGCCTTACGACATCTGGGTTTTTTGGGGTGGCATCCATTAAGGATGCACAATATGGTTGCGGGGGTGGGACTTGAACCTCACGACCTCCGGGTTATGAGCCCGACGAGCTACCAACTGCTCTACCCCGCGATATATGAAATTTGGTGTGGTGCCGGTGACCGGTCTCGAACCGGTACGATACTCTCGTATCACGGGATTTTAAGTCCCGGGCGTCTGCCAATTCCGCCACACCGGCAGAACTTCAAACTGTTACCGAGGCTTTACTGTCCCGATGACTTTGTTATTATACCATATCATTTGGCTTTTGTCAATAGTTTTTGCAAATATTTTTGAAATTATTCGGTCTCTTCAAAAATGGAAGCACCTTGACATGACGGAAATGGTGTGATATAATAACTACAACATCAGTTGCGTGCAACGCACGCAACATCATTTCGAGCAAAGCGAGAACATCATTGCCGCTCGTGGCACAAATGAACGATGTTGAGGCATTGCCTCAAATGAAGTTGCCTTCGGCAAATGATGCGGGCTACGCCCAACGATGTTGCGCTTCGCGCAAACGGAATTGAGCCGTTCGCTCAGTGCGCTGAAATTATAGTTGATTTTTAGTCGAAAGTATGATATAATTATTTCAACAAATAATCATAAAACCCCTGGACTTTCCCGAGTCTTTCGGTATAATGGTATTACCACCCGAAAGGAGAGTGAAAATGATAGACCTGAAGCCATATTATCTAATTCGTTTTTGTTTTTTTGTTTGTATTGTGATAAAACCATAACCAAGCATTGACTTTGTAAAAATGGAGGAATATTATGATTTATTCATTGCCGCCGGTAGGAAATAATGCGCTGGATTTGTTGCATTTTCCGACAAAGCACCAAGCATTTATTTTTCGTGCGTACGAATACGTACCGATAGAAAGAATAGCAAACCTCTTGAGGACGGACGTTAACACGGTAAGACGCGCCGCCGATGAGATGGGATTGCCGGACTACAATCCCGGTGATTTGTGGCTCCGACGCGGTTATATTACGATCATTCGCAGAATGTGGCACATTTTGCCGTACGAGCAGTTATTAGAGCTGCTGGATATGGATGAACAGACGCTTGCGCGTATTATGCGTGAGGATGATTTTCTCGATGTCAAGCTATCGGATAAGCCATACTGTGAAAGAATTTCGTGGCGTGAGCTTACTGAAGAAGAAAGAATAAGGACTCGCCAAATTCAAAAGCTGATGCAATCGCTCGATTTTTCCGGCAAGCAACCGTTTGCATTTGAATATGATGTTCCAAAACTGCAATTTACCGGCAAGGAACGCTTTTCCACACGAATGATCTATGCGTTTTCCGGATTATATCAGCACGCATTCGACGTCGATAGCGAAGAATTTTTGCCCGATGAGCAGCTAAAGGCGTATCAGGCGCTTGGCATAAATGGTATCTGGACACAGGGCGTGCTCTCGCAGCTTACCCCCTTTCCGTTTGATCCTAGCGTTTCAGTAGGATATGAAAAGCGCATTGAAAAGATGATAGCGATGACCGAGCGCCTTGCTCGCTACGGTATCAAGCTTTATCTTTATCTCAACGAGCCACGCTCAATGCCTCTTTCCTTCTTTGAAAAGCACTCTGAACTGCGCGGTCACGTGCAGGGTGAAGACGCCTGCCTTTGCATCTCAACGCCTCAAGTGCGCGATTATCTTACGGATGCTGTGGAGTCAATATGCCGCGCTGTGCCCTTGATCGGCGGCTTTTTTACTATAACAAGATCTGAAAATCTGACAAATTGCTACTCACATTCGGGTTTCGCTTGGAATCCCTGCAACTGTCCCAGATGCAAAAACCGAGGTGTTGGCGAGGTTGTTGCCGAAACAATCGATTGCATCTTAAATGGAGCGTACCGCGTAAGCCGGGATATCAAGGTGTTTGCGTGGAGCTGGAGATGGGATGAGTTCAACGAAGATATCATACGACGTCTTCCCAAAGACATTATACTTTTATCACAGAGCGAATTGGATATTCCGTTTGATATAAGCGGAATTAAGGGTAATGTCCTGGACTATTCTATGAGCATTGTCGGACCGGGAGAACGTGCGCGCCGCGAATGGAAGCTGGCAAAGGATCGCGGCTTGGAGGTCGGCGCAAAGGTGCAGATAAACACCACGTGGGAAGCATCAACTGTTCCGGCTATTCCTGTACGCCCCTCCATAGAGAAGCATATTAAAACGTTGCAAGAGGAGGGGGTTCAGCATCTTTTGCTCAGTTGGACGCTTGGAGGATATCCCTGCCGTAATATTGCCGCTGCGGCAAAATATTTTTACGAAGAATGTAGTGATCAATCCAAAGGCCCTGCGCCATATGAAGCGGAAAAGCAATTCGTTGAGGCATTCAGAGAGTTTCCGTTCCATATCGATGTTCTCTATTTCGGGCCGCAAAATGCGGGTCCCTCTAATCTTCTGTTTGAAAAGCCGACGGGATACAAAACATCTATGACCTGCTTTGCCTATGATGATCTTAAAGGCTGGAGGTCGATATATCCGCTTAACACCTTTGAGGAGCAATTTTCAAAGCTATGTAAAAAATGGGAGATCGGCTTGGATATGCTGGATGAAGAAGATGAAAGTGAGACCGCTATTATGGCAAGAGCAACCTATTGCCTTTTTAAATCTTCTTTGAATCAAATCAGATTTATTCGCGCCAGAGACGAAGGGTTCTATTCAGATGCCGTCTTTGCCGCAAAGGAAGAATTGCTCACCGCAAAAAGAATGTTAGCGCTGATGAACAAAAACGCGGCAATCGGATATGAAGCGGCAAACCACTATTATTATTCCAAGGGGCAGCTTGCTGAAAAGATAATAAACTGTAACTACATAGTTGAGGTCTTTACAGAAAAGGAAAAAGAATCTGTTTAGGCGAAGCTTTGAATTGACCGAACTCGCCACCTGATTTTATTGACTTTTCAGTTCGGCATCTATTTAGATAGTGCAACACAAAAACGAAAGCAGTCCAATGGACTGCTTTTTCGTTTTTGGTTGCAATGAAGCGCACCGATGGTGCATGAAAAATGAAGCAGGACTTCGTCCTGTGAAGCGAGCCTTCGGCTCACGGAGAGGTTAGCGTGCGCTTCGCTTCATGACGGCAACGCCGCCGCTTCACAGAAGCCGCAAGGCTTCTGCTTCATATTCGCGTAGCGAATGCTTCATTGACAAAGCATGGAATTTGTGATATAATTATTTCAACAAATAATTTTCCAAAACCTCTGGACTCCTCGCAAACTTTCGGTACAATCTGTATTACCACCCGAAAGGAGCGCGGAAATGATAGACTTAAAACCATATTATCAAGTAAAATTAACATTGCTCAGATGTAAAATTTACTTCCTCTATAATCCTCCAACCGAGGACAGAAATACGCACATGCATAAAAAAAGGCGGTGAACAAATGCGCTTTTTTGAATTTGAAACTTATTTGACTAGTGACGAGATCCAACACCGCATGTCATCTTATTATGAATGGGAAAAGCATTCTTCGTGGAATATATTTAAGGAATACACCTCTCCTAGAAAAGGTTTGCATCTATATCCCGATGAAAATGGTTTTACCGGTTATTACGAAACTGGAGAACGTAACAGACAAGACGATTTGCAGAGAGCGAAAGCTTGGATGCACATTAAAATAAAAGAGAAAAACGGGAAACGCATTGTCAAAGGATATACATATTACTGCCCTTTATTGATAATCGGTTTGTTGAATGGCTTGTTAGAAATTATTTTTGTTCAAGATATACTGGCATTTATCTTAATTTCCGTTGTGTGCGCTGTATTATTTATGTCAAAAATCAAGGAAGAAAATGAATTGATAGAATGTGTAAGAAGAATCCTTGAGCAATAGGCATCTATTTCGGAAGCACAGCACAAAAAATTCCATAGTCGATACAATTTCGACTATGGAATTTTGTTTTTTGCGAAAATAGCTTATTTTTAACTCCTTCGCCCCCGGTTGGATCACTCAAGCGTCTTATACAGTTTGATCTGCTCCTTCATGAGGTCGTAGTAGAAGGTACCCAAGGTTTGGGAGGGCTCCAGATCCTTGGAAATCTCCAACGAGAGTTGTTCGCCCGTAGTCCACTCGTTCCAGGAAATCAGAAGCACCATACCCGCGCCCAGTTGGGTGGCTCGACCGAACTGCTCACGGAAGGTCTCGCCGTTCCGTCGACCTCTCGCAGGGATGTAGCCACGAGTTCCTTCCTTGCCCTGAGCGCGACTGGAGGCGGTGACCGAGATGCACTCTACCCTTCCCTCTTTGACGGTATAGGTCTGGGTGCCTCGCTCCTCCCAGCTCCAGAAGTGGTAGGAGCGCATGGTCTCAGGATCATACAGACCCTCCTGCTGGCCTACGTAACCCGTGACCCAGCGAACCGTGAAGCGGTCGTCGGTCCAGACGGGATCCGCGCCGTAGAAGTTGGGGGTGGCACCGTAGCACATGAGCAGTGGCTTGCCGTCGTACTGATAGTAGAGCTCGGGGTACTTGGAGGCGTAGTCTCGCCAGATCTGATCCACCTTCTTCTGGTGGTTGCCGTTCTCCAGATTCTCGGGCATACTGTGGCCTGGGCCTGCGAATATGCAGATCTTGGGCGCGCCCTCCAGACGGGACCACTCCTCAAACAGCACATCGGTAGCCTCCTCGATCATGCGGAAGGTCTCCAGCTTGTCTCTTTGGGTCGCGGGATCGTAGCAGGTGTTGTTGGTCCAGTCAACGAAGACAAAGTCGATGCCTGCGTCACGGAGCAGGATGCCGTGCTTACGGATGATGGCGGGATCCTCGGAGATGTAGGGGCCATCCATAGGGAGATCCCAAGTCCCGGTCCCCCAACGGGGATGAGTAGCGGTGTTCCAGGTGGTGTAGGCGATGCCAACCTTGCGGTCAGCCGCCGGGGTTTTGTCGTAGAGTCCTACGCCGATGGGCAGGACGGATGCGTAACGGTTTGACATGGTGGTTCCTCCGTATTTGGAATGAGAAATATTGAGTGCAGGTGTGAGATATGAGATACAAGATACGAGATACAAGATACGAGATGGAAACGGGGAGGTTATCTTGTATCGGCCGAGCTTGCTCGGCGTGTATCTTGTATCGGCCGAGCTTGCTCGGCGTGTATCTTGGTATCTTCCAAGCCCGTGGCCGAATCAATCCTCGATTTGGATCTGCCCCTTGAACTTCTTGATCTGCTCGCACAGCAGGTCGTAGTAGAAGGTGCCGTGGATCACCGAGGGCTCCAGATCCTTGGAGATTTCGGGGGAGGGCTGTTCGCCTGTGGTCCACTCGTTCCATGAGACAAGGATGACCATGCCTGCTCCCAAATCGTTGGCTCGCTGGAACTGTTTTTTTAGGGTCAAACCGTTCTCTCTACCATAGGCGGGGATGTAACCGGACTCACCCTCCTTGCCCTGGGCGCGCGAGGCGGCGGTGCAGGTAACACACTCCACCCGACCGTCCGAAATGGAATAGGCCTGAAGCCCTCTCTCCTCCCAGCTCCACCAGCGGGAGCGGCTGGACATATCCTTATCGCTGTGCAGATCACCCTGCTGGCCAACATAGCCCGTGACCCAGCGGATGGTGAAGCGGTCATCCTTCCATCTGGGGCGGGCGCCGTACTGGTTGGGTGTGGCCCCATAGCACATGAGCAGGGGCTTTCCTTCATACTGGAAGTACATATCGGGGTACTTCTCCACGAAGGAAGAATAGATCTGATCCACCTTCTTCTGGTGCTTACCGTTGTTGACGTTCTCGATGCCCGAGTGGCCGGGGCCCGCGAAGATGCAGATCTTGGGAGCACCCTCGATCTGGGACCAGATCTCAAAGAGCAACTCGGTAGCTTCCTCGATCATGCGGAAATCAGAGCGGGAGTCACTCATAGTGGCAGGGTCATAACCGGTATTGTTGGTCCAGTCCACGAAGACGAAGTCCACACCCGCGTCGCGGAGCAGCTCGGCGTGCTTGGCGATCATCTCGCGGTCGTCGGAATAGTAGTTGCCATACAGGGGTGTATCCCAGGTGTTCTTGCCCCAGGTGATGATCTTGGTGCAGAGCCAGGTAGAGTAAGCGATGCCCACCAGGCGGTCTTCGTAGGGCGTAGTCTCGTACTTGCCCACGCCGATCTGCTCGATCTCCACGTCGTCGTAGTTGTAGATGACGTCCTTATAGAGCTGATACCGCTCGGTCATGGCCTGTTTGCGCTCCTCAGTGAGGGCGGCGGCCGAGGTGGTCACATAAACCGAGGTGTCGGCGGATGTTACGGTATATCCCATCCAACGAGCCAGATAGTCAGCAGAGATCAGGATGGTATCGCCACGGGAAACAGTTGTGGGGCAATCGTAGGATTTCCCATTGAGATCGACCTTAGGCGAACCCACGGTGTAGGTCAAGGTAGCTCCGTCACGGGTGAGGGTGGCCGTGGTACCGTCCTCGGAGATCACACATTGATAGCCAAAGAGTGTAGCGGCAGCCTTTGCGTCCATGAGGGTTACGCCCTCGTGGAGCGTGATGGGGTATTTGGCCTTGATCTGCGTCTTATCACACAGGAAGTATGCATAGCCATCCTTCAGTTCTGCGCAAATGTCATCTGTTGCATACGGAATGATTACACCCGTTTCCAAACTCATAGCCTTGGTCGTGGAATCTGCAAAGTGAGACATGGTACGGACATATCCCAAGGTATCTCCGTGGGCGATACGAGCCAGATCGGAGGTGCGGGCGATCTCCGTACCATTGGTACCGTATACAGCGAGGGTATCCCCTTCCACCACAGCCGTGGCAATGAGAGCGCCGTTGACATAGCATTCGATGGTGGTACCGTCATCCTTGATGGTAACGTTCAAGCCGTCCTTAGCATTGAAGGTATAATCATTTCGAATCAATTTGGTAAAGCCATTCTTGACGTGGGCGTATACTGAATTGCCGGAAAAGGTGAACCAAAGGCCACTATCTATGTAAAGATGATCGGACCTTGTAATACGGCATCCCATCATTATGGTGCGAACGTCGCTCACTCCGCCGCGATTGACGATGGATGCCTTCGCGGTATACGCTTTTGTCAGTGTATGCGCAAAGCCTACGCTGTTCCAGCCGTCGGTCGTGAGCGTAAGCCCGTCCTTATCTACCACATAATCCTTGTTAGAAGTAAAGACAAGCGCATTATCACTGCGGAGCTGGCTGTAGGTGTAATCAGCAAAATGATAGTTGAGGTTCAGTCGATCATCCGTGCCTGCCATGAGAGCAGTCAGTCCGATATCCTTGTAAGCAGGAACCTCAATCGCAATGGGAGGCTCGGTCTCGGGTTCGGTTTCAAGATCGGTCTCCGTCTCGGTTTCGGTTTCGGTCTCGGTTTCCACATAAGTATCAGCCTCTGTCTCGATTTGGAATTCGTCGCTCTCCTCGGTGGGAGCTTCGGTTGCAGATTGGGGCGCAGAGGTAGCTGTACCCATGTCGGTTTCGGCGTCTCCCGAATTGTTCGTACAAGCTGCGACAGACAGGAGCAAGAAGGCGAGCAGGATGCCGCAAAGCAATTTTTTCATCATTTTCATCTCCATTCCACCGTCATGCGACGGTACAATACATTGTGACTACGTGTCAATTATAGCACATCGCCATATGCTTGTCAACAAATTATTTGATAATTTGCTGGATGTTTCTTTGACCGATTGTTCAAAATTAACAACTTATTCACAGATCAACTTCGAATCTATGGTACAATGGACACAATCAGTAGTCTTCCCTTTGGATAGACGAGTTTGAAAAGAAAAGAGGTCATGGACAAATGATGAGAAAATTATTGATTGCCCTCCTGCCCATTTTGATGTGTGTGCTCCTGTTTGCTTGCACACAAAACGAACCGCTCGAATCATCTGCGGACACTTCGACCCAAGCCGGCGAGACACAGATTTCCGAATCGGAGCCCACGGAAACGGCTGATAAAGAAACGATTCCTGCCGACACAGATCCGTCTGAATCGGATTCCGAAGAAGTAACGAGCCTTGCGGAAACAGAAGCATCCACACCTCCCACCGAGGAAGCTACGACGGAGGCACCGGAAGAGCCCACCGAGCCTGCGGCTGTTGCCCTGTATCAGCTTGCACCTGAGGTCAACAGCTTGATGCAGTCCTACGTCATAAAGACCACAAATGGCAAGCTCATCGTCATTGACGGCGGTATTGACGGCGAAGGTAAGGATCGCGATCCCTATATGCCCTCTGCCCTGCGCGCCATTCTGGGCCTTGAAGATGGGGAATATTTTGAGGTAGAGGCCTGGTTCCTCTCCCATGCCCACAAGGATCATATGTACGAGCTGTCCAAAATGCTACGGGACTACTCCGCTGACTCCAATTACAAGATCAATCATATCTACTTCGATTTCCCCGAGTTCGGTAGTGCGGAATACTCTGCTCAGAACGGCGATATGGAGATCTCTCAAATCAAAGAAAACATCAACAAATACGGCGCAGCCATCGGTGCTGAAATCAAGGACGGCTCCACCTACTACGATGATATCAACGGCGCGGTCATCAATGCAGAGGCCGTTTCCAAGGGTCTTTCTTTTGAGATCGACGGGGTAAAAATCGAAGTTTTGCAGACATGGGATCCGGCAGACGGTACGTCTAACCTCAACGACACCTCCCTTGTCCTGCGTGCGTGGATCGGTGAGCAAAGTGTGCTGTTCCTCAACGACTTGGGTAGCATCGGCGGTCGCCGCTTGCTGAAAACCTACGGTGAAAAACTGAAGAGCGATATTGTGCAGATGGCACATCACGGACAGGCGGGAGTCAATAAGGACGTGTACTATGCCATCGATGCCGACGTACACCTGTGGCCCACACCTATCTGGGTATGGAAAAACGCCAATCAGACTTATCAGATCGACGAGGTCAGAACATGGCTGTACGGCGAAAGCTTCCTGACGGCCAGCGAATACGACATCGTATCCTGCCTGTACGCCAGATATCCCGGTGCCAACACCAGTGTAAAGGCATGGGATCGTATGATTGACGGTATGAAAATCGAATTTCCCTATATCGTTCCCGAACGCCCTGATCTTCCTCCTGAGGAAACCGATGATCCCGAGGAGATCATTCCCGTGGAGCATGACTACGTAAAGGACGGTCTGGTAGCTTATTACAGCGGAAAACAGAACACTCGCGACGGTCACAACAAGGATTCCGCCGAATGGGAGGATCTGGTAGGTGGTCACGACATGACCATTACCAAGAACAACGACAACTACTTCTCCGATACGGGTCTGCGGACCAAGGGCTCCAAGCATAACTTCCCCGATGCCATCGTGGACACAGTCAACGGCCAGGCCTTCACCATTGAGATCCTGTTGGGTGATTTTGTTTCGGTAGGCAATGAGTTCAACACCTTCATCAACGGCTCGGGCGATGAGATCGCCCTGTTCCGCCGCAATTCCGTGGATGAGCTGGAGCTGAAGTTCCAGATCAACGCCGGTGTCCGCATCAAGGTCAAGGACTGCCTGAATCTGCTGCAGAACAGTCTGATCACCATTACCTACGCCCAGAATGACGTGGTTCGCCTGTACGTCAACGGTGAGCTGAAGGGAGAGACGCCCACCATCAACGGCTCCTTGGGCGCGTCGGACCTCTTCATCGGACACGCCGCTGCCAATAAGCAGTTCGACACCACCTACCGTTCTGTGCGCTTCTATGAGCGTGCGTTGACGCCTGAAGAAGTCATGGCCAATGCCGTGGTAGATGGGTTTACTTCCGCAGATGCAGAATAATACTTGCACGGTCTGTCTGTTCTGCAATTCCCTTACGATGTGCATAAATCAGGAGACCACGCATGACTCATAAGCGACTTACTTTACTTCTCTGTCTTTTTCTTCTGTTAGGCGCCACCGTTGCCTGTCAGAACGCAACGTCATCGGACGCACCTATGGATCTATCACGGTAATCAAGTCTCTGACACGGGGTGGGACGGACGCTCCGTCTGGATCGCTCCTGTGATCTTTGAAGACGACGGAACTCCCTACTTTGGCCGACCTGAGTCAGAGGTGTGGTTTCCCATCGAAATCGAATCCTGAAACATAAAAAGGGTATTCCGCGTACACATTGTACACGGAATACCCTTTTCAGTTAGGTAATTTCATTATTCCTCATATACGAAATCAGGATCAACGACTACCTCGGTGTAACAAACGTCGGGAACCTCGCAACGGATACCGTAACGAGAACCGCCCGTCCATGCATCGTCATAGTAGGTGATCATCCATTCGCCGTTGGCATAGCAATCTATAAAGCCTTCTCCGTCAAACTCCACAGAAATGGTGATCACATCCCCGTGCTTGTAATTGGGGATCGGCTCGGAAATATACAATTCCGTCCAAGGATTACCGTTATTGGAGGCTTTGGCCAAATAGAGGTTAGCATCATCGGATACAAACAGGAAATAGTAGGTCGGGCCATCCTCCCAGAAATAGTACTGCTCGTACTCATCCTCCATCATTCCGAAAATGATACCGTTATCGTTGACATACTGTTCGGGCGCTACGAAGGTGGCGGTGATCTTGCCCTTGGGCAATCTGTCGTTGGTAACGATGAACATATTATTATCTTTGGTAGACCATGCGTCACCTTTGTCAAAGCTGAATTCTCCCGAAGCATTATAGCCCTTGAGGGGGGTATTCGTCCCGTTGCTGATGACGGGATTGACAACAGACTCATAAGGAGCATCCTCGGGATCACCCCATTCGGGCTCGGTTTCTTCATCGGCCGGAGGAAGCGTGATCTCTTCTTCTACGGACTCGGAAGAAGCTTCGGTGAAAGCATCAGTAACCACCTCGGTGATAGCTTCGGTATCAGCTTCGGTGGGGGTTTCAGCGGGAGCCTTTGTGGAGCTTTCAGTTTCGGGTGCAGCCGTTGCAACCGTATCGGTTCCGCCGGTGGTTTCAGAAGCGGGAGCCTTGGAGTCGCAGGAAACAGCAACAACCGTAATCAAAAGCAGAGTCAGCATCAAAAAGAGAATTCGTTTCATAGTTTTCCTCCATAATCGTGTGGGTTAATTTTTGAAATGTACAAACAGGAAAAGGGAGATTTTCCGTTGGAACAGGGATATTATACCATAAAACCATGTTTATGTCAACCAAAATTATTAAAAACAGTTGCTTATTTTTGGTAAATATGGTATAATAAATAAAAAGCTTCACCAACAGAAAGGTTTGGTATTTTATATGGTAAAACGACTATGCTTTCTTTCTGCCTTTTTTCTGTTGCTTTCTGCTTTGGCATCTTGCCGATCGGAAGCATCAAACATAAACACCGAAACACAATCCGCCATCGAGCAACAAACCGTCTCCGAATCAGAAATGATAACCGAGCCTGATACGTTTACAGAAACGGACACCCGTGAAGTCGAGACAGTTCCCTCCCCTCCCTCATATGAAACCGAAGGAGAATCTATGATAGAGCCTATATCTACTTACCAAAATCCCATTCTATCAGCCGCGACCGAGCAAGCATGGCCGAGCTACGGCTTTGGTGATCCTTTTGTCATGCGACACAACGGAGTCTACTACCTGTATTGCAGCACCAAGGACGGCAGTACAGGCATCAAGTGTTGGTCCTCCTTGGATCTCGTGAATTGGGAATACGAAGGCTTCTGCACAGGAGATCCCCTCACCCGTGGCGCCTACGCGCCTGAGGTCTACTACTACAACGGTTATTTTTATATGTATACCTCCCCTGCGGGCAACGGACATTACGTCCTGCGCAGCACCTCCCCCACCAAAGGCTTTAAGGTAGTAACCCCCAATATGGGTATGACCATAGACGGCTCGGTTTTCGTGGATAACGACGGTAAATGGTACTTCTACAATGCGGGCGGCGGTGCCATGCAGGTCTATGACATGGCCAAGCCCACGCAGATGCGAAACGGACGCTCCCTTCCTTCGATCTCAGTAAACGGCGGTTGGACCGAAGGCGGGATGGTTGTCTACCATGACGGCTACTACTACATGACCTACACAGGTAACCACGTGCTCAGCCCCTCCTACCGCATCCTCTACGGAGTCTCAAACCATTCTCCCCTGGACTTTGATCGGGCATCCGACCATAATCCTCTGCTCATCAGCACCGAAGACACTGTATTCGGTATCGGTCACAGCTCTACGGTCAAGGGGCCCGACTTGGATAGCTATTATATTGTGTATCACTCTCTGGTCGATACATTGCCCAACAGAAATATGAACATCGACCGCATCTGGTTCAACGGTGACCGCATGGAGATCCTCGGCCCTACGACGGATCCGCAGCAGGTTCCGGATCTTCCCGATGTGTACCACCGCTTTGAGCCGAGCGCATCACTGAAAGGCTGGTCCTTGCAGGGCTCGCTGGGTACGGGGAGAAACGGGCTTTCTCTGAGTGCCGACAGTATGCTGTATGCCAAAACGCCTTTCGAAGGCAACTTCACCGCAGAATATAATGTCACATCGATTGCCGAAGGCGGAGAGGCAGGAGCGCTTTTCGCATATACCGATCCCCAAAACTTCGGCGCGTGTTACTTCTCTCCCTACGATCAGAAGGTCATCATCGAGATCACGGTATCGGGACAAACCACCCGTACCGAGGTAGATACCATCCGCTCCTTCGGTGAGGACACTCGCTTTGACTGTCTCCAAGCCCTCCAGATCGAGCGCAGCGGCAGAGACTACACCTTCTATATGAATGACCGCCTCCTGTGTGTCATCCGAGACAGCGCACTCACAGGCGGCTCTATCGGCTATATCACAAAGGGCGCTGAGGCATCCTTCGGATTCATTGGCGGAACACAGGCCGTAGGCGGCCACGGCGGAGCAAATCAGTTCAAGACCGTGTCTGAACAGGTAAGCGTGATCCCCGCGACCGACGCCATGGAAGCATTTGAAACCGTCACGCTGCGTGGGGGAAGAAAATCCGTAGAAGTCAAGGATGGCGACACCCTTACTTACCGCATACTGGCAGCGCAAAACGGCGCATATGATTTGTCCGTCCTTTGTCACGGCATCCCCTCCGATGGAATGACTATGGAATTGCTGGTGGACGGAAAGCAAGTTGCTACAGGTGCGCTCTCCCCGACAGAAAACGGTACGGCCACCCTGATCCTCCGCAACATTGAGTTGACCGAGGGACAGCACCTCCTTTCGCTCAAATGGAATGGAAGCGTGTCGGTAGAACGGCTGTGTATGCTGAAAGCCGCTGCCTTTGAAGAAATTTCACGGGATTACGAAAGCGGCAGAGACGGCCACCGTTACTCGGACGGAGCATGGCAGATCAAAGACGGTGCTTTGTCCATGTCTTCCAACACCGCCTTCGGTAAGCGTCTGTACGGCTCTCCCAACATGGGTGACTACACCGCAGAGGTTAAGATCACACCCCAATCCTCCCCCAACTGCGGTCTTCTGGTACGCGCCACCAATCCCGGCTCACCCAATTTTTTGGGTACGGTAGCAACCGATGCGGATGCCAGGGCCGCTACGGATTGGGTCATGGGTTACTTCATTGGGCTTTCTTCCGATGGTGTGATCATTGGCAAGCAGAGCTATAGCTACCGTGAGGTTGCACGCGCCAAAGGAAGCTTCCTCTCCGACGAGACATACACGCTCAAGGTCGAATGTCAGGGTGCGACGATCCGTGTTTTTGTGAACGAAACGCTTTACATAACCTATACCGACCCCGAGCCCTTCATGCAGGGGATGGTGGGCGTTCGTACACATGATTGCACCGCAATATTTGATGATCTGACCGTAAAGCGCGGCGACGGATCGCTAAGCTGAAAATGGTGTACCTTGTATATCCATAAATCTGAAAGTTACATGTAAAATTTATTATTCTGTAAAGGAATTTACCATTATGAAGCTGAAGCATTTTTTACTGACAACACTTTGCCTTTCTCTCATGATGTGCGGTTTGCTCACATCTTGCAAGAGCGAAGATGCGTCTTCCGAACAAACAAGCACGCCCGACACGACTTCCCCCAATAGCGAGGGCATCACAGATACCAACGAGGTACCCGAAGGAGAAACTTCTGCTGAAACCGAGAAAGAAACCGAAGGTAACGATACGTACGTTGAGCCTGTGATTACCGGCCCCTACGCCGACACCATCATGCTGTCAAACCGCCTTTCAAACGGCGTGCAGGCCTACTACGGGAACCCCCGCCGTACACATTACCGCATCGAGAACCAAAATATGTCCCTGGAGTACGCCCTCTCCTCCTCCAAGGATAATCTGGTGACCTCCCTGACCACCCCCGACGGTAAGGTCTATCTGGAGAACACCATGGACGTTTTCATCCGCATGGAGAACGGCAAGACCTACATGGCCTCCCAGTCCACCGCCGCTCCCCATACCAACGTTTACCGCATGGGCTACTACTACTACGACACCCATATCATGGGGCAGAACTTCATGGGCGGCTCCAGCGTGGTCAAGGAGATGGATTTCATTATCAATAAAGCCTCCATCAAGAATCACGACGTGAGAGAGTTCTCGGTCAAAGATGGGGTCATCACCTACACCGCCACGGGCGTCGATCCCTATGTCTATACCCCTCTCAACAAGGGGCGGGAGGGCTACAGCTTCCCCGCCGAGGAGTACAACGCCGTGCAGTTCTCGGTGAAGGCCGCCTCCTCCAGCGAGGGCTACCTCTACTTCATCGCGGGCGACCGCAACGGCCACAGCTCCGAGCAGCAGGTGCGCTTCGATCTGGAGGCCAACGGCGAGTGGAACACCTACACCGTGGCTGTCAACACCGTGGAGGACTACTATGGTGTAGTCACCTCCCTGCGCTTCGACATCGGCAGTGACGGCGAGCAGATCCAGATCAAGGACATCAAGGCCGTCAAGCTCAACACCGAGGCGCCCGCGCTCCTTTTGGACCGCACCTTCCACACCTACTCCGACAAGATGAACCAGGTGCTTCACTTCGTTGCCACCCAGGAGGTCTCGGGCATCGAAGCCCTGGGTATGGTGACCGATATCCCCGCCGACAAGGTGGCCAAGCTGGTAGTCAAGGACGCCAAGGGGACGCACGATTCCCTTGAGGACGTGGACTTCGCCACCTGCGAGTATTTGGCCTTTGACGTAAAAGACGCGGGTATCCTGGGCTTCATCCTCCTGCCCCACGAGAACAGCGGCAGGCTAGAGGTGACTCTCGCGGACGGTATCTATACCGTCACCCAGACCGCGAAGCCCGAGGGCGGTGTGATCCATTTCGATCCCAATACCACCGCCGACGACTTCTACATGGGTCATCGCCTCTACACGGATCAGACCCACGACTTTACCGACTTCCTCCGCGAGGCCGAGTTTGAGCGGCATCCTCTGGAGACGGTCAGCGGTAGCTCCTACGCGGGTTATGATGTACTCCGCGGTGCCTACAGGTTCAACATCGGCGGCACCGGCTTCAACGAGCCCTTCTTCACCGAGCAGAACCGCCACTACACTTCGGACGTGACCGTCCAGGGCGGAGAGAGCGACCGCACCATTTACGCTTACACCTACGCCACCAGCGGATGCTGTGAGAACGCCCTGATCCTGGACAAGAACGATATGCTCCTGCCCATCCCCGTCATGATCTACAAGAACTTCAAGGGCGAGAACGAGGAGCCCGTCTTCGATCCCGGGGATCCCTCCTACTCCGAGTCCTACTTCCCCGTTTCGGTGAAGGCGGGCTCCACCACCGAGCTGACGGTACTCAACCTTTACATGAACTGGGGTCTTGTGCCGCTGAAGCAGCTCTCCTCCATCCAGTTCTTCTGGCCCTACTACCACCTGTCTCTGGGCACCACCGAGACCAGCTGTATCAGCCCGCTGTACGGTGCCCGTGACCTCTGGACCCTCCCCGACTTCCGCTCCATGTCCATGCCCTACTGGTTCGAGCTTCCCGAAGGCGAGGGCTACAGCAACCAGCCCCAGCATACCCACGGCGGCTACCAGTACTTCCTCCAGTACACCGACAAGGACGGAGGTTACGCCGCCACCGAGAACTACCAAAACACCATCCTCTCCTCGGGTCCCGTCTACACCGACGTCAAGATGGACTATATCTCGGACGACGGCCGCATCAAGGTGAGTTACAACCATCTGGAGATGCCCGAGACTGACGAGCTTCGCGCCTACTACGAGATCCACTACGAGGTGCTGGAGGATATCTCCATCGCCGACTTCTCCCACGATTTCTCCTTCTACTCCCTGGAGGGCTACGCGGGCAAATATCAGAAGATCGGCTACCTGGGCGAGGGCAATCAGATCATCCACGGCAACACCAACATGAAGGCTGTCCCCGAGGTGCTCAAGCTGGGCGATCTCTTCCCCTACGTGGCGCTGTACGATCTGGGCAACGCCGCCTCGGGCTGGGAGAAGAACAACGTCAACCTGGGCTTCATGATCTACGACTCCGACTTCACCATCGGCGGTCAGAAGTGCGACGCGGACTTCGTCATGGTGGGCGCCAACGCCAAATACAGCCTGTCCCTGGATCTGGACGCCGTCACCCTCAAGAAGGGCGACACCATGAAGCTCTGCCTCGTCATCTCCCCCTGGGGCTTCTATGATTCCACCGATGACAGCAATATGCAGAAGATACGCGAAAACACCTGTCTGAACGGTCTGAAGCTGACGGTGCAGGACGGCGAGGCTATGGAGAGCGTGTATCTGCCCAAGGTCAAGTCCTTAAACGGCAAGTCCGCTGAGTTCACCGTATCGGGCGGCGTAAGTTACAAGGCCGTCCGCGTGTACGGCTTTGAGAAGTTGACCGCGCCTACGGTCTACGAGAAGGTGGACGGCAAGTGGATAGAGCTGATGGTCAACTCCTCCAAGACCCCCGACAAGAAGGGCCACGCCCACTACTACGACGGCTATACCGTCTATTACGATCGGAACGGCACCTACTCCTACGCCTTCGCCTTCAATATGGACGGTGTCGAGAGCCGCACCTTCAAGATCGTGGCCGACGCCGACTTTGCAGGCTGGCCAAGCTCCGAGGAGGACATTCTGACCAACTCCATGAACGTCTATCACGAGGCCGAGGTGCTGTATCAGGCTGCCAAAACCTCCAACTTCCCCGGCAAGGCCGAGCTTTCCGAGGACAAGACCTACGTCCGTCTCTACGGTCCCGGGGACGCCGCGAGCGAGGCCTTCTTCCAGGCCTACTCCAACTCGGATATAAGCCCCACGGGTCAGTACCTGGCGGTGAAGTACCGTCTGCCCAAGGAGAACGCCGAGGCGGTGCAGTTCGAGTTCTTCACCAGCACTGAGCATTCCGATGCCCACGCGGGGGACAGCTTCCACGTCAACGAGCTGATCGCTGATGGGAACTGGCACGTGCTTTTGGTGGACGTGGCGGATCAGCATCTCCCTACCTTCGCTCCCGACTCCTCGGGCTCCTACACCGCTCTCCACGTCCGCTTCGACGTCTTCAACGTCACCACCTCCCCCGAGACCTACGTGGATATTGCCTACCTGGGTCTGGCCGACAGCCTGGAGGATATCTGCCGACTCAACACCAAGGGTGTGGGTGAGATCTACAAGGGCGGCGCCATTGCGGGCACCATCGACTTCTCCACGGGGGAGGCTCCCGAGGCCGACGACAGCACCAGCCCCGGCTACTACGTGGATCCCAACTCGGGCTGGACGGTCTCCGACGTGCGCTACGCCTCCATGATCGACTTCATCAACGGCAACGGCGACGGGGACGGCCCTTATAACTCCCGCGGCACCAACTCGGATAAGCCCCTGGACTTCATCGACTACAAGAACGCCACCGTGGACGGTGGCAAGCTGGCCCTGGCGGGCTGGGCCATCGCCGAGGGCGGTATCGACAAGTATATGTGGACGGCCGACGGCGGCAAGACCTGGAACGAGTGCACCCTGTACAACCGAGGCGGCTTCTCGGACGTGACGGGCAATCCCGGCATTCATGATTCCGCCAAGCACTTCTTCTCCTCCACGGGCTATGACGTGGCCACCCATCCCGACAAGATCGTTTTTCAAGGCACCGAGGGCGCTCCCTCGGGTGTCTGCGCCGATCTCTCCGCTTACAGCGGAAAGACAATAGACGTGGTCTTTGCTCTCGTTCCCAACGAGGATTCCGACGGCCTTTGCATTATGGCCGTGATTCGTAACGTTGAGGTACAGAGTTAATCATCCGATCTCTTCATTTTATGCCCCCATGCGAAACATGGGGGCATTTATGATGGTCAGATCCAAAAATCTTTTTCTTTAGTTCTCTTCATCGATTCTCCCGGTTTGTAATAATTACCAAAAAAAGCATTCGCTTTTTGGCACGCACCTACCCCTAAAATCCCATCAACGGATTGACGGAAGCATTCAAAAGTGGTATAATAATGCTGTGTTGCCATGCGTTTTCGCTTTAAGAGCATGACTGCACGCATCTGAATAACCATGATGTGTTGCCTGTCTGCAAAACCACCTGTCGGATGGTCACAGCACAAAGAACAATATACACAAAGGAGCCCTAACCATGTCCCCCTTCCTGATCGCTATCATTCTTTTCGTTATCACGTACGTTCTCCTGTTTGCGCTCCCTAAATACCGCTCCTATATAGCCCTTGCTTCGGCGGTGGTCTTCTCGGTGTGGCTGACCTTCTTCTGCGCCGATATTGAGTTTGGTCTCGGTACCGTTGTAGGTGCTATCGACTTCAACATCCTCATGATGATCACGGGCACCATGGGCATCGTGACTTTGTTCATTGAGTCCAAAATGCCTATGCGCATTGCCGACGTGATGCTGTCCAAGTTTGGAAACGTCAAAATGGCCATCGTGGCTATGGCGGTGCTGTCGGGCGTGGTATCGGCCTTCGTGGACAACGTGGCCACCGTTTTGATGATCGCACCCATCGCTTTGGCGGTGTGCAAAAAGCAGAATATGTCCCCCGTGCCCGCCATCATCTCCATTGCGGTCTCGTCGAATCTGCAGGGCGCGGCGACCCTGGTAGGCGACACCACCTCCATTCTCCTGGGTGGCTACGCCGACATGACCTTCTTTGATTTCTTCTGGTTCCGCGGCCGTCCCGGTATCTTCTGGGCGGTGGAGCTGGGCGCAGCTTTGACCGTGGTGATCCTTCTGTTCCTTTTCCACAAGGAGACCAGCCCTCTGAAGCTGACTGACCGTACAGAGGTCAAGGATTACGTCCCCTCCTTCCTCATGGTGGGCGTCGTGCTTGCGCTGATCCTTGCTTCCTTCATCCCCAAACCTTCTGAGGGCGTGCTTCTGACCCTCTACAACCTCCGCAACGGTATCATCTGCATGGTACTGCTCGTGGTGGGTATCGTGGTCAATCTCTGCCGTACCAAGAAGTTTGAGTCCACCAAAAACGTGTTCAAGGAGATGGACTATCAGACTTTGCTCCTGCTGGCTTCCCTGTTCGTAGTTATCCAGGGTATCACCTCGGCGGGGGTCATCGACAAGCTGGCCGAGCTTCTGGTGAAGCTGGGCGGCGGCAATCTGTTCCTCATGTATACCGTTATTGTCTTCGCCTCGGTGCTGATCTCCGCCGTAGTTGACAACATCCCCTACGTGCTGACCATGCTCCCCGTGGTGACAAGCGTTGCGGCGGGTATGGGCGTGGAGCCTTACGTTCTGTACTTCGGTCTGCTGGTTGGCGCGACGCTTGGCGGCAACATTACCCCCATCGGTGCCAGCGCGAACATCACGGGCATCGGTATTCTCCGCAAGGAGGGTTACGAGGTCAAGGCGAAGGACTTCATGAAGATCAGCGTGCCGTTTACCTTGACGGCAGTGCTTTCGGGGTATTTGTTTATTTGGATCTTCTGGGGGCTTTTGTAAGCTCATTCGGTCTCCGTAGGGCGGGCGCATCTGCTTTCAGTTCGCCTCCCGCCCCATCGCAGTGTGAAAAGGAGTGTACCCTTCATGAAAAAATTTCTGTCTGTTCTTCTCGTCATACTCTCGGCCGCAAGCTTTATCGTCAGCTTTGCGCTCATCGTCATGCTGAGCGACCGCTCCCCCACCGCCTCCGCCTCGGAGGCTATGTACCACACCGCTCGATTTGCCTGGCTCGCCTTTTTGTTCATGCTGATCCCTCTGGGTTGCCTGGCCTTTGGGATCGGGTTGAAGATCAAGAAGAATCTTGTTATCGGGATCGTGTTCTCTGCTCTTCTTCTGATATACGGCGGGCTTTTGTCGGTGTCTCTTACCCAGTACTCTACTGATGCAGAGTACCTGGACGGTCTGAAAACCGAGTTGGGTATCGCGTTTCCCGAGGATATGACGGTCATTACCCAAGACTGGACGGGCGGCAAGCAGACCTCCTCGGACGAGTATCTGCTTCGCTACGATTCCGTGGCACGGTTTGCAAGCCCTTCTGACGCGGAGGCCTTTTTGGAAGGAATGGACACCGAAGCGTGGCTGACCGACAAGGCATCCATTACGGAAGGTATCCCCACCATCACCGCCCTCCAGACGAATGACTGCGAGTACTTCCTGCTGTACTGTTATGAGACCGACAGCTTTAACGAGGCGGTGTCTGAAGCACAGTACAATTATATCTATATGGCATTGGACACGGAAGAATCTGTCCTGTTTATTACGGAGTTTACACACAAGTAAGATCCGCGTTTCTGAAAGGAACCCAACCATGAATATCATCCACACCACCCTCCCCGTCGGCGCCACCGCGCCCTTCAAGATCATCCACCTCTCCGACACCCACCTGACCTATGCCGATCTGCGCGACGGTCAGCGCAAGGTGGATCTCGTGGACTGGCGGCTTCCCTCCTTCCCTAACGCCGAAAAGGTGTTGGCCGAGGCGGGGGAGCTGTCCCGTGAGCTGAACGCCCCCATCTTCCACACGGGGGATCTCATCGACTTCGTGTCTCTGGCCAATCTGGAGGCGGTGAAGGCCTTTACCGACACCCACGACGTCTACATGGCCACGGGCAACCACGAGTTCTCCCTCTACGTGGGGGAGGCCAAGGAGGACGCGGACTACCGCAATCAGAGCCTTCCCGCAGTGCAGGCCTGCTTTAAGAACAACATCCGCATGGACTCCCGTGTGGTGAACGGGGTCAACTTCGTGTCATTGGATAACGGGTACTACCTTTTTGAGCCCGAGCAGTTTGAGTTTTTGAAGGGAGAGGTGGCCAAAGGTCTGCCCATCGTGCTGATGATGCACACCCCGCTGTACGATCCCAAGTTCTACGAGCGCATGATGAGCTACTGTCCCTGCGCTTACCTCATGGGGGTGCCCGAGGAGCTGATGCAGGGTTATCCCCCCGATCGGTATATCCAGCAGAAGGCGGATGAGGTGACTCTGGAGATGATGGAGTACATCGCAAAGGAGCCTCTGATCAAGTATATCCTGACAGGGCATCAGCATTTCGATTTTGAGAGTATGTACGCCGAGAGGATCCCCCAGATCGAGACCGGGAAGGAGACGGCGAGGGTGATTGAGTTTATATAAAGGAGACCGCTATGCTCACACAGGATACCTACAAGCAGTTTTTTGAGTCCAGCGATTTTCAAAAGAAATGGATAACCTACAAGGCCGCCTTCGGGAATGATCTGGACGAGCTTTTTGGAGAAGACTACGGCAGAAAGGTCAGCTTCGCGAAGGGACTGCAGTTGCTGTTGGACCATCGGCTCTACGATGCCTATTACGGCGAGTTGCGCCATTTTGCCGGTGATTGCGAGACCGAAACAGACCGCCGTATCTATGAAAGATTGGTGAGTCTCTGCTACAATGAAAAAGAAATGGCCACGGTTCGCGCAGGGGATTGGGTCAAATGCTCGTTGGGAGATGATTTTCTCTACTACCGCGTAGAGGACAGAAAGCCCAATAGTGCCGTTGTCAAGGAGATTTTTACCCGTGGCCTGGTCTATCTGCGGGATCAGGTACGGGATCAGCCCTATTTCCATTTGGAGATCACCGATCTGAAATGTTACCAGCTTCCCTCTCACGACGAGCTGGCGCGCATCCGTGCCTATTTCGCGGAGCATCCCGAAGAGGACTGCCTGACAAGACGAAACACCGAGCGTATGCTGGCCTATCGGGATGACGCCTTGAAGGGCGGTATGAAGGAGGCAGAGTGGAAGCATTTTCACTTCTACCGCTACACAACCGAAAAGGCAGCTTTTGTTGTCAATATTCGGGACTACGGTACCCGCATTCGGGTGGTCTACGGATTCACCTCCATTCCCGAGGAAGAGCATTTCACCCATTGGGGAGAGGATGACGAGGATATCAAGCTCCGCCATGCCGCCATCATACGGAGCGATGAAGATGAAGCCGAGGCCACCCGCGCCATACAGGCGGTGTTCGAGCAGTACCGACACACGGCCAAGGACGATATCCTCGCGCTGAAAAAGGAGCGTCAGAAGGAGTTTCTGTCCCGCATCCACGCCTATCTCAAGCCCTTGGGATTTGCCAAAAAGGCCTCCAAATGGACGAAAAAGCTCCCCGATGACTTTGTGCTGGAATTTGAGGCGCAGAAGTCGGCCTATTCGGACGTGTATTACTTCAATATCTCGCTGTACCCTGTGGGTCAGCCCTACCCCGCCTGCTTCAGCACGCGGCTGACCACCGACGGAAAGCAGACCCACAACTGGCAGATCCTCACCGACGAACGATTCCGTGAGATCATGGCAAGAGCCATTGAGACCTACATCCGTCCCATCCTACAAACGCCCCGATCTGAGTTGGACAAGGACTTCCGCGTCTGGGAGGGATGCCTCTGTCAGCGGAACAGGTGCGAGACTTGCTGGGTGGAAAAGAATCTGTGGGAAGCCAAAGAGGAAAATTGACGGAGATTGAATTCAGAGAAAGGAGCCTTACCATGACCTACGCCATTGTCAAGACCGCCGATAACACCACCTACATATCCCCCCTCTTTGCCATCAAGTTTGCGGGAGGAGAATCCGCCGCCATCGGATTGGATCCTTCCCTTTCCTACGTGCAAAGGCTGGATCTTTGGTTGCGCGTGTGGGAGGAGGGATATCCGCATCCCAGGTCGATCCGCAGTCTGTACATTGTTTCCAACGAGTACGGCGATGCCCAAAAGAAATGGAGCGGTTTGGATTGGTTGCTGAATGACCAAGACCTCATGGAGAGGTTTCTCGCCGGGGACAAGCTCCCCTTGACCGAGGACAACCGCTTTGCCCCCTACACCGCCCCCATCACTCTGCCGGATTGGTTTGAACTGAAGACCCAAACCGATGCCGCGTCTCTGGAAACCGTATCCTTTCACTTTCATGATGCTGAGCCCATCGCTTGCACCGAGACGGATACGGACCTTACGGTCACTCTGGACACCACTTGGGGGTGTATCATCACGGTGCGCTTCTGCGGTGTCACAGAGGATACCTTCAAAGAAAAGGTTGGCGTGATTCTGGATTCCCAAATTGAAAAGACAGAGAACGGCTTCACCTTTACCGTCCTGAACGGATACGGCGGATGGATCGACAGGCCGGAGTTCGATATCCCCGTTGAAAACGCTTACGTTATGTGCCAAAGGATCCTTTGGCATATCGAAATTGACTGAATATAACGACACAAACGAAAGGATCCCCACCATGCTCCCCTGCCCTTACGCAAAAAAATGCGGAGGCTGTTCCCTGCAGAACCTCCCTTATGAAGAACAATTACATCTGAAACAGGCCAAGCTGATCAAGCTCCTTGGCAGATACAGTCACGTGGACGAGATCATCGGCATGGAGGATCCCACCCACTATCGCAATAAGATCCAGGCAGCCTTCCGCTCACAAAGCGGCAAGGTGGTGTCAGGCGTGTATCAGTCTGCCTCCCGCCGCATCGTAGAGGTGGAGTCCTGTATGCTGGAGGACGAGTGCGCCGCGCCTATCCTGGGTACCATCCGCAAGCTGTGTGTGAATTTCAAGATCCGCCCCTTTGATCTCCAAACAGGACAAGGCTTTTTGCGCCACGTACTGATCCGTCGCGGATTTTCGTCGGGACAGATCATGGTGGTGCTGGTGACCGCCAAGGGTGAATTCAAGCAGGCGGGGTCCATGACTAACGAGCTGATCCGCCGCCATCCCGAGATCACCACGGTGGTGTGGAATACCAATCCCACCGACACCCCTCTGTTTTTAGGAAATGAGAGCCACGTCCTCTTTGGCGAAGGATACATCACCGACCGTCTGTGCGGTTTGGAGTTCCGCATCAGCCCCCGTTCCTTCTATCAGGTCAACCCTGTGCAGACCGAGATCCTTTACGGCAAGGCGCGTGAGTTTGCCGCGCTGACAGGCAAGGAGACTGTCATTGACGCTTACTGCGGAACTGGTACCATCGGTTTGATCATGGCCTCGGGTGCAAAAGAGGTGATTGGCGTGGAGGTGAACCGCGACGCTGTGGCCGACGCTGCGGAAAACGCGAAACGAAACTGCATCGCAAACGCCACCTTCACCGCCGCCGACGCGGGGGATTTCATGTCCGAGATGGCCGAGCGCGGCGAGTCTGCCGACGTGGTCATCACCGACCCGCCCAGAGCGGGGTGTAGTGGGAGGTTTCTGCGGAGTCTCTTGTCCTTGGCACCCGCACGGGTCGTATACGTTTCTTGCAATCCCGAAACGTTGGCGCGGGACCTGTATACGCTTACCAAGGGTGGGTATAAGGTGAGGAAGATACAGCCGGTGGATATGTTTCCGTGGACGGGGCATGTTGAGACGGTTGTTCTGCTTTCCAGAAGTCTAAATTCTTACTTTTAAATGTTGGAGTTAGAAAATTTCTTTTTCTCGCAAATGCTCGTTTTTGCGTGATATAAATATTGGGCTTGTTCTTCCATGCTTTCGAGGTTGAACAAGCCCGTTTTTTGCCTTTGTATAGCCGCTGGTTGAAATAAGTAGCGGAATAAAACTGTTAGTCCATCGCATTTTGGGTCAACCTTCAAAGTCCTTTCTTTTCTGATATGAATCAACGATTTTCGCGAATAAACGTTTATAATTCCCCACCTTCATCGGTGGGGATAACTTCGATGATGAAATAATGTATACTATTCTGACTTGATCATATGAGATCCATCCAAAAGCCCTTGGCTCGTGACAGTAAGTTTTATGTTTCCGGGCTGATCAGTCATAACGATGGCAATGGCGCGACCTTCATAAGCATGACAGCTATCAGACCCATATTGATCTTCGTTGGCCGGATCACCGCTGAAAAGTCCCAAGAGCTTTCCGCCTTCCACCGTGGCATAAAGCAAAGATTTTGCATCTGGCACACGATGACCGTTTTCATCTGCTATGGTAATATCGAAATAGCATAGATCTCTAGCATCCGCCTTAAAAGTAGAGGATTCAGCCTTCATAAGCACTTGGGTGGGCTTGCCGGCAGTATGAAGGCAAGAAGTACCGCAAATCTCATTGTTCTTGTAGGCAACAACCGCCAACTCCCCCTTTTCATAAAGAATATCCAAAGTGGCGATAGCCTCAATAGGAGTACTTCTTCCAATCTCCCGACCATTAAGGAACCAAACAATTTCATCTGCATCGGTATATACCTCGCACGTAACGGGTTTTCCAATATAATGATCCTCGAAAGTCCATGTATCCTGTACGTCATGCCAATGCCAACCGGTACCTGTAAACCCTTCTCCGTAATGCTCGGGATGTGTTGTGAAAATGCGAGGCTCAATACCACCGATCCAAACCGCTTCTCTAAAGTAAGACTGGGGTCTACGGTAGCCGCAAAGATCAAAGTCCCCTTGATAGCAAGCTCGCCAAGGATACTCTGCAATACCGATTCCTTCAACTTTGCCGTCACGTTCCCAAAGATATTTACCCATTCCCGCCTCACCAAGATTATCGTAAGCAGTCCAAGTAAAATCTCCAATCACATGGTTGTTCTCCAAAGTAGCCTTCCAAGATTGATAGAAATTCAAGACCTGAGTCTCTGAACCCCAGATCACTCGTTTTGGGTATAATTCATGATCCTTGGCATAGCGGAAGAAGAGATAATTATACCCGCAAATATCCAAGGGAGCCAAATAACTTTCTGTGCGCTCTCCCCACACGCCTTGATCTATGTTGGGAAACACCGCCGCTGTCACAGGACGGGTAGCATCATATTTCCGTACCTCATTGACCAATCGAGCTGACCAAATATCCCCGTCTGTCAATCCATCGCTTTCGGGAATCTCGTTACCAATCGAATAAAACAGCACGCAGGGATGATTCCTGTCACGCAACACCATAGCGGCAATATCTCTCGCCCACCAATCGTCGAACCATACGTGATAGTTGAGCACACCGCCCTTTTCTCTCCGCCAACAATCAAACGCCTCGTCCATCACGATCATACCAAGCTCGTCACAAATTTCCAGCAAGTTCAAGGAGGGAGGATTGTGCGCTATGCGTACCGCGTTGAATCCCGCTTTTTTCAGTAAAGATATTTTGCGGCGACAAGCGGCAGGATAATCAGCCGCACCTAAAACACCGTGATCGTGATGGATGCAACCGCCGCGGAGCTTCATAGGTTTGCCATTGAGGCGGAGGCCATTCTCTGCGTCCACGGTAAAGACACGCACACCAAAGGCCGTCTCGTCGGTATCCTTTTCGATACCGTTCTCGGTGACCGTCGTACGCAGGGTATAGAGGTAGGGATCCTCCGTATCCCACAGACGTACGTCAGGTAAGAACAGTTCAAATGCAACACTCGTTTTCCTCTCGGCAACAACGCGAACGTTCTTGGCATCGCACACAATGGCATCATCTCCATCGCAGACCGTCACCGAGACCGTTACCTCGGCATCCCGATCCGCGCTGATCTCGTAGGACGCCTTTACGGTGTCGGTGGTGGGAGTGCAGATGAATTTATCCCAAGGCTCGATACGAATATCGCTTCCCTGCCACAGGAACACATCGCGGTAGACCCCCGCCCCCGAATACCAGCGGGTGGAGGGCTGAAGCCCTCGTGTCACGATGTCCAAAGTGTTGTTCTCCCCCGATCGGATATACGAGGTGAGATCTACCAGAATGGGGGCATAGCCGTGGGGGTGGGTGACCAGGGCGTACCCGTTGCAGTAGACCGTGGCACACATATACGCGCCGTCCACGTCTAAAATATAGTGGCTTGAGAGGGCGTCCACTGTCAGTTCCTTTTGATATCGTCCCGTACCACCCACGAAGTAGCCGTTATCACCGCCTCCCGGGGCATTTTTATCACGCGGAGCAGTTACGGAATAGTCGTTGGGCAAATCAATCGGGCCCTGATAATGGGGGGAATGAATACTCCAGCCCTTCGAAATACAAGTTTTTTTCATAGGTCTCCTTTTTGAACGAAAATCATTTTCCGCCTATTATTTTTATATTTATACCATATAACTAAAACAACGGGATAGCGTATATCGCAGCACATATTTGAGATGTCTTTTTTGAAAACTCCCCCACCCTTACGGGCGGGGGAGCAGCTCCCATATGAAAAGGAGAGACATGAACAAAATCAAAAGTTCCAAAAGACAACAAAATGGTGCGATGAATTTGTTTTATTCATCAAATAAATGACTATTGGGTTTCTTTCTTTTTCCTAAGCGCCACAGCGGCACCTGTCGTCAGAATAATTCCAGCGCAAGTAGTCCCCATGGCAGAAGAACAACCAGATTCCTCTACGTTATTTTCGGTAACCGTTTCCGCTGTTTTCAAAGCTTCCTCGGTAGCGGTCAATTGGGCGACCAGATCATTGACTGCGTTCTGGGTCACGGGACCTGTACGACTGAAAGCTTCAGCTTCAGCAAGAATCTGTTCAACAGCGTTTCGTGTTTCGTTGTTTATCCCCGACAGATCATAGGCCTTGAGAGAAGCAATGACAACATCCAATGCAGTAAAGTCAATACCCGTGGGATTTAAGGCGTTTATTTTTTCCATTAGGAACACGGTTGCCACGGTTACTGCATTTTGCGGAACATCGGCATCCATAAGCCCCAAGGCATTTTCATAAGCTTGTTCGGCCTCAGCCCACGTTTCGGGAGAATAATCCTCTTCTCTGAGGGATGCCATGAGATAAATGGCATCATTTAACTCAGTACGATCAGGGTTATGGAGAATGATAAGCGTGCAACGGAGAGACAGTTGTAAAGGATTTACTGTCAAGCTTCCATCGGGAATGTCAGGATAGCCCTTCAGAACATACGTTCCACCCGAAGATGTATCAAGTTCCTCCATTTCCCATGTCAAGGTATATCCCGCCGTTTTTCCTTCCTCGTCTGAAAACTTGGCCGTTTCGGGCAGTTTTTCGAGGAGTTCCTCTTTGGAGATACCGCGATTCACAACGAGAGTCAAGGGATCGTCTTGTACCTTGGTCATCGCGAGTTGTATCTCGGGAGCGGCAGATGCCAAAGGTGTAAAATAGACCGATTCGGCGGTAAAAACACCGTTCTCCGTAGCATTGACCCCTACACAACCTTGGATGGCGAACTGATCCGATACGGTTTCGCTGAGCAGTTGTCCGTTGGCTTCAATTCGCAGACGCTTCCCTGCGAGCGTTACACATAGAGTGAATCCATCCAACACATTTACGGTCTTACCTTGAACATCCGGAAGCTGGATCCGTTTACCGTTGCAATATACGTTAAGATTACCTCCTCGCGTAATGCCGACATAGAGATGAGCATCTCCCTCGGAGGCTTTTATGAAAAAGCCGGCAGAGGCATTTGAACCGCATCCCTCGTTAAAGCGGAAATGGCCTGTAGCATGAAAATTTTCGTAGGTCACAGACGTGTCTATAAAGAAATTCAACAATGCATCGTCAGCGCCGCCCTTGAGTGAAATTTTCCCGTCTGAGGTACTCCAATTACCCACAGAAAGCACCTTATCAATGGGTACTTTGGCAAGAGAATGTGCCTCTGAACCGTCTGTGGAAATATTGCTGATGACGTAGTGGCGAGTCAGAACCTTACTAATAGAAGCACCTCTGACGGTCGCCACACGGAGCGTGTGGAAGGAAGCTTCACCGGTGTTACCGATGGTGATGGGACCTTCATAAAGAGTAGACTCTGCTGTGGGATACGAACCGTCCAACGTATAATAGACCTTTGCGCCCTCAACAGGTGGAGTGATCGTCACGCTTTGAGGCCCATCGTAAAGACCGCTCGCAAGATCAACCGAAGGTACCTCGGGAGGCGTTTCGCTCAACGCGAAGTCACCCTTCAGACGATAAAGCTTACCTTGACCGATCTCAAAAGAATCGCTGAGCTTTCCCTCCGAAATATCCATGGGAATGTACTCGCCCGTATACGGATCCAGATATTCTATCGTTTCAATCCCCGTAGACAGATCCACAAAGAACTCCATATCGGCGCCACGTCGCAGGGACTTATTGAAAAGCATCATATAGGGTTCGGTACCGTCTTTGGCTACCATATAGCTAATGACAAAGTCTGCTCGTCCGTCGGGGACGATAAAGAAGTCAGCGGGTAAATATTCCACACCTGACACGGCGTTGTCTGTATGATATGCGTGAACTGTATCCAAATTCATGAGCGCATCGGACAGACCTCGGATTTCCCAGTTCAATTCGCTCCATGCGGCGAAAAGCTCGGGATCGCGAATGGTACCGTCTCTGTAGATCAAACTATCTCGGAATCCCTCACCCTCGGTGTCAGAATTTCCGGGGCAGACAAGATTGAACCAAGAAAGCGCCTTGAAGCCATAAGAAAGATAAGCATAAACGTTCCAGCGCATTTCATCAATGTTAGGCATTCGCATACCGTTCCATGCTGTCGATTGCGGAAAAGCATGGGTTTTAAGTTTGCCGTTTTCATAGGCTACCGAGCGAAGCACTTCCATGTCGGCAAAAATGCCGGTGTTATTCCCCCTTGATTGGAAGGGATAGAAGTCGTGGGACAGGTATTCCATGTTCTCTGCACCCACCAATGCCACGTAACGCTCAACGTGCTCTCGATATGATCCTCCTAACCAAGCGCTTCCCGCATAGCTGGGGAGGAGATTGGTATAGGGATAGCGGGCAGGATCTGCTTTGCGGTACTCACGCATAATATCCGCAACGCCTTGTAAAGCTGCACCGCCGGGCTCATCTACGACATGATAACCGACGCAATGTTCCTTGCCGGCAGCATATTTTACGCCAATAGCAATATTTGCCGCATCCATGTTACCGTTCATAAGATAAATCATGTTTCGTTTGGCATACTGCTCTTCTACGTTGTTCCAATATTCCGCATCATACATAGCACCCGCACCAAAATCACGGGGGAACATATTGAAATTAATACCGGCCGCAGCCATCTGATCCAACTGATATTCATAACTGTCCTTCTCAAAAGAATAGAAGGATACCCATGAACCTATGAGCAGATCATCGGTAGTCACGTCATCGTTTTTGAGCTTTGCGCGATACGCGGCTTTCTTAGCCTCGTAACTGTTTTCCTCTGCAAAGCTCCTAAGAGGAGGCAAAATAGCGGGTATCACAGTAGACATAATCATAACCCCAACAACAAGATAGCAGACGGCAGAACGCCACCCACGTTTTTTTGGATGTTTCATACGTTATTTTGTATTCCTTAATTTTTTTCTTTAAAAAGATTCGTAAGCCAGCGTTCAGCACTTCTCGAATTGCCCTTGTAATAGGATGCGATACTCTCTGAGTTGTTATGGACCGCAAAACAAGGCAAGTAGACAAGATTCCAAAGTGCGGTATTACCGTCGCAGAATGCAATACCGGGATCATATACAATGGTATTGTAAATAAGCTCTACCATGTCGCGATCATCGGGCGCATCGGATACACGCAGTTTAAGAACTTCATCATAATACTTCTGTTGTACCATGGTCTTTGAGTAGTACCCCATGAGCTCCAACACTTGACCGACCATTTCCGTATTCTTAATGGTACTGGGCAGGACGATGTTGTTACCCCAGTTCACATGAGCATATTCCTCTTGCTGCTTGTCGTATTTAGGCATAGGTAACATACCCACATCAAACTCTGCGGATAGATATTGCGTTCCCAGATCAGCATGAGTAAAATAGGCTTGACTGTTTAAAAAATCAATATTTACGCTATCGTTGTACTTATTCGCAAAGTTCCAAATATATGTGCTTTCATTTTGGGTCCAGTTATAAAGCTTATCGTACATATTGACCAACCGATCTCCGTACATGGAAAGCTCAAATATTCCCTCTTCATTCCGTGTGGCAATATAAATGTCGCATGCCTGCATAAAAGACGAAGCGTTGGCATCCCACAAGGAGGCAAATCCATAAATGTCCTTATTGTCTCGGTTGCCGTCTCCGTTATCGGAATAAAGTCCTGTCGTCATGGAAAAGAACTCATCCAGCGTCCAATCGCCGTTGCGAACTTTATCATATGGAACCGCAAGTCCTGCATGATTCAGCATATCCTTGTTACAATAGATAATTCCAACAGTGTATTTGCAAATATCGCCAAGACCGATATAAGCGTGATCGTTGATGGAGAGCTTCTCCATCACATCCTTATTCCAGTAGGGCTGTTCTACATTCACATCCGGAAGCTCGTAAAAATCCAGCACATAATTTTTATTAATAAAATTCGTGTAGCTGTAATACGGATGCAGAATACACATTTGATAAACATCATCCCCCGACATAATGGTGGTTTGAACCGTATCAAAAACCTCGCCGCCGGTAGAGACGTGCGATATTTGCTCATACTCGAGCTCTACGTTGAGGTATTCCTCAACAAGCGTGTTCATTTCGTAGATGGTATTGTTAAGAATATGGCTACTTCCCTGCTGCGTACTGTATTCCTCGGAATAATACCAGTAACCCGGGGCATCAAAACCGATCATGCGGAATACCTCTTTCTTATAATCGTTACGCTCTATATCCGGGAAAAAATCAGTTTCCTCCTCTTCTGTCTCATCCGATGCAGAAACGTTTCCCTCTGCCGTTTGGGCCTGGGTATCCTCCGGCTCTTGAACCGTAGCACAAGAAACAAAGGAGAAAAGCATTAAAAATGCCATAAAAAAAGAAAGCCATCGTTTCATAACGAATTCTCCTTTCGATAAATTTGCTGTTTTTCATTTGCAATGCTTACGCCCCCACCCTTACGGGCGGGGGAGCAGCTCCCATTTAGAAAGGGTTCACATAAGCATTGGAACGTTTCAAAGAAAGACTCTCGAGTTATTCTTCTTCTTTCTTTTTTCGCAGTGCAACGGCTGCAGCGGCAGCCACCATAGTACCGACGCAGGTAGCACCAACGGCAGAACGGCAGCCCTCATCCTCCGAAGGATGGGTCTCAATGCCTGTCTCTGCAACGAAAGAACCCGGTTCACGGACGGTTTCGGTCTCGTCATCTGTCCCTATAACGACAGACTCAGGCTCACGGACGGTTTCGGTCTCGGAGGGTGCGCTTGTTTCAGGATCCTCTACGGATGCGCTCAAAGAGGTAAAGCTGTACTTGAAGCGCGCACCGGGCGCCACGTCACCGCTGACGTAGAACTCCATGATGTCGCCGTCCTTCTGCATATTGTCACTCCACTTGAAGTTCACGGTGAAGTCATCTTCACCAATTCCCAGCGCGGCGCGAGGGATGGTCACCACCATGGTATCACTATCCACGGTATAGGCCACCTCAGCCACCTTCTCCCAGTTCCAGCCGCCCGTGGATCTCTCCAGCGTGGCCTTGTCGGCGGTGGGATTTTCGCGGTTGAGCATATACTCAAAGGTCTCCCAGTTCTTGTCATCCTCCACTCCGACCACATCGATGAAGAGACGCATCCACGCCTTGTCAGTGTGGGGCGTGATAGCCTCGGCGGTCTTGACCATAAAGTAAAGGTTTTCGGTGTCATAGGTCACTCGGGACTCCACGAAGTCGTTCCGACCCGTGGTGTTGGTGTAATGGTAATCCTTGTAGCCGTCATAGTCGCGGTGGAGGGTGTTGCCTTCATAGGCGCGGTAGACGGGGGTCACGGCAGACCAATCAATGTCTGCGGCGGCATCCACCTTGACAGCCCCTGAGGACACGGGCTGGGTATTCATGCCCTTGAACTTGCGGATGTAGGACACCATCTGATTGTAGAAATGATCCTTCAACATACCCGTGGAGGGCTCGATGTCACGGGAATAACCGTCGGTGGCGTTGTCGGGCAAGGCGTTGGGATAGCCCCACATCTCAGTGGTGCGGCCCACCTGCCACTCGTTCCAGCCGGTGATATACACAAAGGTAGGATCAACTTCGAGTACGTATTCCCATTGCTCGGCAATGTTCAGACCCGCCATCACAGCCTCATCCGAGGTGTTGACGCCGTACTTGTTGGTATATCCACGGCCAAAGACCATATCGCCCGCGTTCATGGGGGTCAGTCCCTGCTTATCCGACCAATTCTGCGCCACGCATACGCACATCTCCTCGACCTGCTTCGTTCCTTTCAGGTACATCTTCTCCTGAGGATAGACCGAGATCCACTTCCATTGGGTATACTTACGGAAGCCTGCGGGAGGCGCGAAGGTAATGCGGTTGGATACTTCGCTCTGCTTGATGAGCTCCTGATCTTCGTTGTAGGAGGTGTTGATGGGACGGTAGGAGAAGAAGTTGTAAATATCCTTGCCGTTCTCCAGACGCTTGACCTCCTCGGGATAGGCAAGCAACAAAGGCTTTTCATCCCAGTAGAACCACAGATCCTGATACAGGCCCTTGGAGTAGATCCGATCGTACAGCTCCTTGATCTGTATGGCCGTCTCATTGTAGGCATACATATTCAGCATGGCAGAGATCTGCGGTGTTCTCACACCATCGGCTCTGGCTTCTGCCCAGACCTCGCAGAGGGTGAGGATGGCGTCGATGAAGTTCATGGTGCCGTTGGTGTTATCGAAGAACACCACGTCCACCCCCGCGTCGGCCAGAAGCTCGGCCTGCTTGCGGAGTACCCAGCGGTCAATGCCGTTGTTGTAGTAGCCCCACAGAGGTTCATTCCAGAAGCAGTTGGTCTGACCGTTCCATGCGGAATGATAGAAATCGTTCTTTGCCTCGGGGTACTGCTTGAGCAGCTCGGTGACGTTGATAACGTCGCGGTAGGCGAAGGCAGAGTGCCAGGTGTGGTAGAAAATACCCACATACTTCCCTTCGCGCTTCTCACCCGTTTCTGAGGCATTGGGTAGCACACGGTCAAGACCGTCGGTACCCACCCAGTAAACAGAATCATTTGTGATGAAATCCTGGGCGGTGGGGGCGGTGGGAACTGTGACCTCCGCGTTACCCACAGTACGGGCAACAAGGCTGATGCCAGCTTTGGAAGTGTAGAGATAATGGTTGGCCTTGTCGGAGACCTGCTCCACAAAGCCGACGGTCATACCCTCGGTGCCATTGGATACAACAAGCAGATATTCACCCACGGTGGCTTTCGAGTATGGCAAACGTGCCCAACTGCTTCTGTTCACGTTTTTGAGAGTCGTGGTGGTCAAGGGCTCACCCTTGACAGTTTGACTGTAATTGCCATCCCACTTATAAAGGGACAGGGTCAAGGTGTTGTCGCCCACGGGAACGGTGGGGATATAGACTTCAACGCCTCCGAAGTCGGCGGTAGCGTTGAACTGCACACCGTACAGAGCGTCGGCGTTCATCTTGTATTCCACCGTGTCTCCCCAAGGATAGAGATCGGACTCGGAGGGAGCCAGTTCTACGGCATTGGGATCCACGTCGCTGATGGGACCGAAGGGTGCTTCCGCGTCGGATCTGTACTTCAGCCACACAGCGGGGCAGAAATCCGAGATCGCGTCGGCGTGGTAGCTTCTGACGTTCTCACGGGGCTTTTCATTACCCCAAGAGCCCACCTCCTCGGCGGGATTTTCGGAAATATTCTTGATGTACAACAGATATTCACCTGCTTCCATATCGTCAAAACTAAAAGTCAAGACTGTATTATCGGGGAAATCTATATAGTCCTTGGAGGCGAGAGGCTCGCCCTTCAGGGTCTTGTCATAGGAAGTGTCCCACTTATACAGGGATAAACGGAGAGAGCCGAGATTGTTGTTCCAGCTGGCGGAGGCAAGATCCAACGCGAAAAAGGTAGCGGTGCAATTGAACTGGATGGCCGCGCTGGAGGAGATCACCTTGGCTCCGGCAGAAGAATTCTCATCCTGCAAAGCGGCGTCATTTTGGGCGTTACTCCCGGCATTCACGCCCTCGGGGATCAGTTTCATAGAATACAGGTTGGGGCCGTCGCCGCCCATGGTGACACGGACGGTGTGCTTTCCCTGGGTGAAATTGACCTTCACACGTGAGGAATCGCACCAGGTTCGCCAACCGCGACCCGTCACGGTATTGCGTAGGGTAACGGGATCACCGCCATCCAGCGAAATGTTATAGGTGCCCGTATCGTCCAGCCAACCGAAGGAGAAACACAGGTCGTAGTTCCCTGCCTTCTCAATGTTGATATCAAATTCAAAGAAGTCCCCGTTGCGTACACCGTCGAAATAAACGGGTCCCATGGTTTTTTCAAGGTAAAGGTTGCCGCCGAAGGCGGTACCCTTGTCGGCATCGGTAAAGATCTCGCCAAAGACGATTTCGGTTACTTGTGAGTCGCTGACCGAAGTCGCGTCTTCCGCGATGACGGGCAGAACGGCGAAATTGCTCATGATGAGCAAAACGGCCAGAGTTGCTGCCAGAATTCGTTTAAAATTTAGCTTTTTCATATGCGCTCCTTATGATGAAAGACAACCTTGAGCGTACAAGGTATGGGTAATACGGCGAAAAAAGGCAAAGAAGGGGGACAAGCGTCCCCCTCCGAAAATGAATGTCAAATGGAGCGTCGGAAGAAATAAATTCTCCAAACATTTCCATTTAAGGAGATGGACGTTACTGAACGGGATATACGTACAATTCGTAAATGGAGAACCAGTAGTCAACGTTATCGTCGACGGCACTGCGAGTAATCTTGATATAGCGGCCGGTAGCACCGTTCATATCAAATTCCAGCGTGAACGCAACAGGAGACATAGGCTTGCCCTCGCAGGCGCAAACCTCGGTATAATCCTCACCATTTTCGGAAACGGAAATCGTGAAGTCGCCCATAGCATTCTCCAGCAGGAGATAAATTTTATCCAGTGTATAAACCGCCTCAAGGTCAAGAATCAGGTTTGCTTCGCCCTTGGGCAGACCGCACCAACGGGTGTTCTCATCACCGTCGTTGGCGTAGATTGCCTCGTGCTGGGGCTTCTCAACGCTGTCGGCGGAAATGGGCTTATTCAAAGCAATGCTTTCGGGCATGGGCTCAACGTATGTAAACTTGACGCCATACACGTTGGGGCCGTCAGAGCCCATGACCACGCGAACGGTATGCTCACCCTCGGTCAGATTGATCTTAATGGAGGAGGAATCCGTCCAGGCTCTCCAATCGGTACCGGGGATCTTGTTTTCGATCTTACCGACCTCTGCGCCATCTACGAAAATGGTATACACGCCGGTGTGATCCAGCCAACCGAAAACCATGCAAACGTTGTAGTCGCCTGCAGTCTCTACGTTGATCTTAAACTCCATCCAGTCGCCGGTACGAACACCGTCGAAGTAGGTGGGGCCGAGATTCTTTTCAAGGATCAGATTGCCATCAAATTTAGTGCCCTTATCCGCATCGGTGTAGATCTCACCGAACACAACAGAGATGACGGTCTCTTTTTCGGACTCATCTGTGGGGACGCCCACAACGATGGAGGAACTGTAGCTTCCGTTAGCAATCACGCCACCCACATAGGTTTCCACGCCCTCGGTGACGTTATCGGCAGTCCAGCCGGTAAAGCATCCGCTACCGGTCACGTAGGTGATCTCGTAGTAGATGTCGCCGGTGATAAGCGCCTCTACGGGAACGTTCAGAACGAAGGGGGCGTTGTCAGTATGATTTTCGCCGTTTGCCACATACAGAGGCTCGCCTGCGGTTGTGGTGGCATAGTCGGTATTCCAGTTCCAGATCTTAACAACCCAGGTGTTGACGTTGCCATCGGCATAAGTGGCCATGTCGGTGATGGTGATCTGCTTCAGGATATTCTCGCCGATGTTAAATCTCTGACCAAAGTAGTTATTGGGAGCGCCGCTGAAGGGTGCGCCGTGACCGGTTGCCAAAGAAACAGTCTCATCAACAGTATAAGGAACGATGATGACGGTAAGATTTTCACGGAGACGAACGACGGTACCATCAGCCAGCTTTGCAACAAAGCCGATCATATGCACGCCGGCCTCCAGATCAGCAAGAGGAACATCGATCTGGAAACGGGAAGCATTAGCGCCACCGGCTGCCAGAACACCGTCCTCGGTAGCGGCCTTGAACTCACCGTATACCATGGTGTAGTTATCAATAAAGTAACCAAAACTGTCGATTGCTTGATCAAAACCGATCCAGCCGCGGAGAGCAAGAGAATCATGGGCATCCTCCGCACCGAAGGTAAGGGTGTTATTCTGCGCGGTCAGCTTATCGCCCGCACCACCGTCCACGGGGAAATACATGGAGCCGTTGACGTAGAAGGTGTCGAAGGAGTGATTCTTCTTGCCTGCGTCAGGGTTGTCGGCATCAATGTAAGGAGGATGCTTGGCAAAAGCATAAGCCTCAGCGTATTCGGCCGTGTTGAAGAATGCGATGTACTCAATATCGAAGTAGTCGCCCTCAGCAGAATCGCCCGCGAAAAAGTCCAGACGAGCGTAGGTGAGCAGACCGTCGGTGATGGAGGTCAAACCCTGAGCGGACAGATCGATCACGATATAGTTCCAATCGCCTTCATTCCAAGCAACGTTGAATACGTCTCCCTGACCGTTCCAACCGGTGCCGGAGCCCAGGAAGACCTGACCGTCGGTGGTGGAATTGGTACGGTAGGAGATTGCCATGTACTGGGGCAGCATGTAGTTGCTGTTCAGAGGAATGAATGCGAAGTAGGGGTCGCCACCCGCAGCAGCGGTCAGACGTGCGAAGGTGTAGTCACCCTCGGTGATGACCTCAGAGGAGGCAATCTGGTTCACGTTAGGCGCGGCGGCACCGGCCAGCGTGTTGAGATCCTCGGGCTCCAGCATCAGCACAGGATCAGCAGGATCGGCAGTAGGAGCCTCGGTGGGTTCTTCAGTAGGAGCCTCAGTGGGATCCTCAGGCTCAACAGTAGGAGCCTCGGTGGGATCGTCGGGCTCAGCAGTAGGAGCCTCGGTGGGATCCTCAGGCTCAATAGTGGGAGCCTCGGTGGGATCATCAGGTTCTGAGGTGGGAGCCTCGGTGGGATCGTCAGGCTCTACGGTAGGAGCCTCTGTGGGCGTCTCGGTAGGAGTCTCGGTAGGAGTCTCGACGGTGGTATCGCCAATCGTGGTGTCTTCGGGGTTTTTGTCACCGGTACAAGCCACAACGGTAATCACCAGAGCGAGCATGAGAATTGCGATCAAAAGCAGCTTCTTCATGGGGGGATTTCCTTTCTTGATTTTTTAGCTTCAGCTTACGCCTACCGCTTATCGTATCGCTTCCTCTGACCAAAATACTTCTGCGATATGCAGCAGGAAAAGCTTTAGCCTATATATATTATATCATGACTCAATTTGCTCGTCAATCCAGTTTTATGTGACATTTATTTGTCGTTATTTTACCTTTTTGACCGAATAATTCTTTGTTTCTGTACAAACAAATGAAGATTCCCATCGAAAAACTCCGTCCGTTACGAGCTTTCCGATGGGAATCTGTGTGTTTGATTTCACATGCTGTACCGTTACGTATGGCACTGCTTTCGGTATTCGGTTGGATTGCATCCGATCTGCTCCTTGAAATTATGATTGAAGGTTGCAATCGACGTATACCCACACCGATTCATAATTTCAGATATCTTTTCATTGGTATTCTTTAAAAGGTTGCAGGCAAGGTTGATTCTTCTGCTGCGCACGTAGGAAGCGAAGGAGATCCCCACTGTAGTACTGAAAAGCCTTGATAAATAGGAGGCAGAGCAACCCAGTTCTTCTGCTGCCAAGGTCAACGCGCAGGGCTTTTGGAGGTTATGCTCTATATACTGTAAAACCTCTCGGATAAAGCGGTTCCGTCCCATGGGAGAATCCGCCCGAGTCAGATCTAGTTGCTCGTAGAAGATCTCACAGACGCTATACAGAAAGCCCTTTATCTTGCCGGTGGTCGAGGATGAGTCAATGCCCCGCAAAAGCTCCCAATATACTACGGGGGCGTTTCGAACTACAGGAGAAGTTAAAGGATGCTTCATGAAATAGGGAGAGCTTGCCCCGATCAACTCGGGGGAGAAAATGCAAATTGTGGCATCGCTTGCTCCGTCCGTTTTGATACCGTGTACGAAATTGGACTTGACAAGAAGCATATCTCCCCCGCACATCTCATATTCCTGCTTTTCAATATGCACCTTCAAAGTACCATCAGAAACCGCAATCAGTTCAAAGGTGCGGTGCATATGCAAAGGACTTGTCAGGTCACGATACGAATCCACGGAAAAATACTCCGGCCCATTATCATGTTCCCAATCGTAAAAGAAATTATGCATGACATTCTCCTTTTCTCAACCGATGGCCTCCAACAACTCGCGGCGAACACTGTCCAACACCTCGGAGGAGAACTCGTAATCGTCAAAGGTACGGCAGACTTTATGGATCAGCTCAAGAGCCTTGGCCTTGTCCTTTTTGCCCAGGATGTGAAGCAGTTCGTAGTCAATCGCACCTGCTCGTTGCAGGTGGGCGCGGACGCCGTACCAGACGGTATCTCCCATGGGGTAGACTACATGGCCATTGCCCGCGGGGTAGTTAAGCCCATCGGGATGGTAGTTGGTGTCATAGCGGCCCTCGGGGTTGTGGACATGGTAACCCCAATGGAGGAAGCCGGGGGCATCGTACTTATAGCACATCCACATGGGCAGGCGGCTGGCCGTCAGGGGCAGGTCGATGATACGGTTCATACAGTAGCCCCCGGGGAAGCCGCAGGTGTAGATCCACATGGTCTCGCCGCAGGCCTGAAGGCGTTTATAGTCCTCGATGTACTTCTCAAACACAGCCTGCTTGACCACCCAGATGTCGCAGGCGCCCGCCAACTCGGAGGACTCCACGGGGTCGTTGATGATAACACCGGGGATACACTTGCGGCAGATGCCCGACAGGGCGCGGTAGGTCAGACTGTTGGGAAATTGGGGCTCGTCTACCAGGCACTGCATATAGTTCTTCTCCCAGCCGTTGCGCCGGATGCATTCATAGGCGCGGGTGAAGTAGATCTTCAGCTGGCGGTAGCCCTCGATGGATGAGGCGGTGACCTCTCTGTCCCACAGAAGGAAGTGATCGGGGTCGTCCCAAACCTTGAACCGTGCCACAAAACCGCCCATGATATACTTAAATCCATGCTTCAACGCGCGGTTGCCAACCAACTCGGCGGCGGTAAAGTCGAAGTCGATGACCTTCCCTTCATCATCTCGGATGGGTGAACCCGAGGGGATCATGAGGTAATCGTTGCGCATATCGATCTGGTTGTCCAGATAGCGATCCAGGATTTCCATATACTTTTCGGAGTAGGCCTCCACCTTGTGGTCATTTGCCAAGCGACCGTAGTAGATCCAGTTGACCATGTGGAATTCGGAGTCCTTTAGGGCGGGAACCTGGACGCTGTAGATCTTGATAGACACGGGTACGGTCAGAGTCTCGCCTCCTACGGTAATGGTTAGGTCACTCTCAAGCACGCCTACAGGAGCATCGGCAGCCACGTTGATACGGACGTAGAAGGCGGCTCTTCCCTCCTCTGTTTCCCCTTCGTCCAGAGGACGGGTGATCTCGTAGACCTCGAAGGGGGCTTTGCGGGTGACGAAATGCTTGACCGACTCGTAGTCGGTGGTGCAGAGCATTTTGGCATCGCTGTTCAGGGGGACCGTGGCGGTCAGGAGTTGGTAGACCACGGCCTCACAGCCCTCCATGGCAAATTCAGCGGTGATGTTCTCGCCGCCTTTCAGCGCATGATCTGTCAATACCTGAAAGCAGACGTCGGCGCCGCGAGGGGCGTACAGCTCGGCGCTATTGGGATATGTCAGCTCAGTGTCGGGATAAATCCATTGATTTTCAGAGAATACTTGGTATTTCATAGGCTTAATCCTTTCGCGGTGGATTTGTTGAAAAAATATGGGAACCTCTAAAAACTCTATTGGCGAGAGAGTCGTGAGGAAGTTTTTCGTCAGATGATACAATTTTTCGCACGCGTAGTGGAGCTACGCGAAGAAAAATATGTGAAATATGACGGAAAAGTTACCACGGATTCTCCGTCAAGAGCGTTTTTAGAGGTGACCAAATATCAAACGTATTGCTGTACAAATCAAGCTTCCTCTTACACATTGTAGCATACTTTCGACTTGATTTCAAGACGTATCTTGCAAATAAGGGATTAGAATGACAAATATATTTGTATTATACCATGACCAACATGGCTCGTCAATCCGGTTTATCTTCCAAAAAACTTGTCGATATTTTACCTTTTCGAAATTATCTGCCATTTAGGGACAACAGTCGAGACGGTTGTTCTGCTTTCCAAGGTATAATTTCATAAAAGTCAAAACCGACCCGCGTTTTTGCGAGTCGGTTTGCCTTTTTATTTGACAATTTTCACGTAGAGTCTTGCTTCAAAATGACTGTCCGTCAAGGTCGTTTCAAAGCGGGCTCCCATCAGCTTGGCCATATTTTGGCAGGTCTTATGTCCGATATGTGTTCCCGTCGTTTGGGTTTCGGAGGTTGTTACCGCATTTTGAAATGTCATACAAACCTCGTTATTTTCGGTTGCTGACAAAATGATCCTGACCGCCTCTTTCCTGCTTGCATATTTCCGTATGTTATCAAAGAGATTATCAATGATGCGGCGCAAGCATTCCGTGTTCACTGCCACGCAGGTGCCTTCCGGAAGCGAATCGGAAAATACATCTAAAGACAGTCCCTCGTATTCCATGGGTTGCAACCATTCTCCGATCATTTGTTCGCCAAGCAGCATCATGTCACACGGTTCTGTATCCACCTTGTCTTCTCTTGCGTTATACGCCCAGAAATATAAGAAAAGCTTATCTGAAAGCTCCTTGATCTGTTCTGCTTTTTCGGCACACAGTCTGACATATGCCTTTTGTTCTTCTTTCATGTTCTCGCAGTCGTTTTGTAAAAGCTCCATATAACCCAGTAAGGTTGTCAACGGTGTGCGGATATCGTGAGACATGGAGGTGATCAGCTCGCCGTTTGCTTCACGCGTGGCTTTTTCCTCCTCCATTTTTTTCAGGATGGTTGCGCGCATATTGTCCACATCGCGTGCCAAGCCGCCGATCTCATCATTTCGCTCAGCATGGATCAAAGCTGTCAGATCACCACTGCTGACTTCCTCAACCTCGACCGATAGTTTGAGAAGCGCCTTGATTTGTAAATGGTAATATACCAACAGAACCAAAAAAAACATAATAATCGCAAGAATCACGCCTGCCCAATGCAGACCGTTATAAAACGCCTGGCCTGAATAATCAACGACAGAGACCGTATATACACCGTTTGAGAAACGAACAAAATAGGTGCTCCCCAAAGAGGAACCCGCACTCTCATTCATTTCAAAGTTTTCTGTAAAAACAGGTGTATCCAAAACAGGCGTGCTTCCGTCAAGGATTTCTCCGTCTACTACGCCGAATTGCTTGTTTTCACCGCCAAATACAACAAGGTGCACGTTTCTGTGATAGAGTGACCATTGTGCAACGGATGCCGCGTCTTCAGAAGAAATTTGATTTTCGGTTACAAAATCGTTGAAATTTTGAATATATCGGTCCAAACGCTCGTCCATCCGCGCAGGATTCATATACACTCTTGTCAAAAGTGTTGCGGTCGGAGGAATCACCAACAGCGCTCCACATACGGTTATGATCGCGCCGATGATCATCACGGCAGCAAATTTAATACGCAGCGAAACAAACGGCTTCTCTCCTTTGATGCCGCTACGTGTATAAAGCATCATGCGCCGTTTGGAAATTTTTCTTACCTGTACATTACTCTTTTTAGTCAATACGATACCCCTTTCCCCATACGGTGCGGATAAAGGAGGTGCCTCCGTCCTGCTCTATTTTTTTGCGCAAATTGGCGATGTGGACGATGACGGTATTGGAGGAAGTATTTAAATATGGCTCTTCCCAAACAGCTTCATAGATCTCTGCCGGTGACAAGGTTTTTTGCCTATTTCGGCAAAAGAAACTCAAAAGCGCGTATTCTCTGTCGGTCAACATGATTCTTTTACCGTTTTTTGTCACGATTTTTTCATGGAATCGGACTTCAATTCCGGGAGCAGGAGAATACACGTCCTCATTCTCGTTCAATTCCAGACGAACGAGCGTATCACGGTAACGGCGATACCGCGAGATCATGGCATGCGCCTTGAGGCGCAGATCGGTCGCGTGAAAGGGCTTGACGATATAGTCGTCTGCACCACTTCGATAAGCTACTGTTTTGTCAGCATCCGATGAGCGCGCTGTCAGGAACAGAATCGGCGCTCCTGTGAGGGAACGCAGTTTTTGCGCAGCCTCTATGCCGTTCATCACAGGCATCATAATATCCATAACGATCAAAGAAATGTCCGCAGATGCAGTTTCCGCAAAACTGAGTGCTTCCCTGCCGTTTGCGGCTTCAGCGACCTTCCATCCTTCTTTTTCAAACAGAATGCGCAAAAGTGTGCGGATGTCCTGTTCGTCATCCACAACAAGGATCCATTCATTTGTGGGTATATCGGCGGGTGGATACATCATTTGCTCGGGCATAGTGAAACCTCCGTGTGCTGGAATATATTTATTATATCGCATTTTGCCAATAGTTTCAAGAGGGAAAATGATTTTTGGGCATTTTTGCGCTGAATTCTTTTTTCAACAGAAAAAGCGCAGGCGACCATATGCCGTCTGCGCTTTTGGCTGGCTTTAAAAACCGACAGGACTTAAGGCTGGAGAGCGCCTATGATCGAAACGGTAATTTCCTGACGCTCGGAGCTTTGATTTTCAACCGTGAGGTTCAGATTTTTCCCTTCACCGGTTACTAGAATATCGACAATCCCCTTTTCATCGGGTTCAAGGATCTCGCCGTTGAAGGTCACCTTGATCCCTTGTCCCTTTACCTGCAAGGCACCGACAGAAACGCCCTCTGCTGTCGTAAAGCTATAGGAAGCGCCCGCAGTCAGTGTAAAGGCGAATTCACCTTCCCAAACAGGAATACTATCCTCAACCGTAGCCGTATGCTCGGTCAGCTTGAAGGTGATTTCCATACTGTCCACATCGGTTTTGGTGCTGGCAACCGAGATGAGAATTTCATCTCCCGCCGTGACGTTCAGGTATGTTGCAACTTCGCCGTTGGTAAAGTAAGATACCGTAGAGTTGGCCAAATTGCTCATGGCAATATAGTTATTGGGCGTAAGAGAGGTAAGCATCAGAACTCCCGTTTGGGTTGCCGTCCACTTGTAGTATACGGTTGCACTCTTCGGAACCGTAGCCACAACGTTTTCGCCCAGGGCTTCGATGACGTAAGGATTGTTCATGGAGCCTGCGGTTGCCTGAATGTTGACGGTTGCCGACACCTCGGCATCCCCCTCATTCACGAGGGTAAAATAACCAGGATCACGGGGAGATTCATTGGTCAGAAGAACGCTGACCGTTCCGTTTTCATCGGGAGCATATTCTACAGACTTATAACTTACCTTTAGGGTCGTATTTTCAATGACGATGGTTCTGTCCATGGCATTGAACATCACATAGGTATAGGAGGTTTTGGCGGGGATCTTCACCTCGGTCGTTTCATCCGTAACGGTAAAGGGTCTTTCTGCCGTACCGTTGGGGATATTGTTGAGAACCTTCAGAGTATAGTCGGCGGTTCCGTATGCGACAGTCAGCGTGGTATCGTCGGGAAGATGGCCCTCGGGAAGATTTTCATAGGTCACCGTATAGGCACCTGTGGCAAGCGTTACGGTCGCTTTACCGTTTTCATCCAGCTGCACGGCAATCTGTGCAAGCTGACCGTTTTTGTGAGAAAGATATGCAGTAGCGTTAGGAATGGGCGTTCCGTCCTGATCCGTCACGGTAAGGTTACAGGCAAGCTCCACAGTAGCTTCGGTTGCAGGCTCTGTTTCCTCGGGTTGCGTTTCAGCAGGTGTGGAAGCCTCGGTTGCGGGAGCTTCGGTTGTTTTTTCTGCCTCGTTGCTGCTACAAGAGGAGAATGCTACAGCAGAGGCGGTCAGCAAGCTCATAAGCAATAAGCCTGCAATCAGTTTTTTAAAATTCATGATGATTCCTTCTTTCATGGGTCAGCCTCTTCGGACAGATGCCACGAAGAGGCTGATTGAATTTTCAAAATATCCGAACTCTTATTCGGGGCGTTTCATGGTATATGCACCATACTTCAACTGGAATTTTGCTGTGATACTGAGCTTGACGGTAAATTCGTCGCCCGATACGTAAGTGATATCCAAGCCGTCAGTTTTGTATTCGTAGCGGTAAACAGCGGATTTGGGGTCACCGTTCTTCGGCGTATGAGTCACTTCAAACGTACCCTTGGTAGCGCCGGGTGCTTCAGGCGTAAATACAATCTTATAGGTCGTCGAGAAGACCCATGTGCCATTCAGGATATCACTGACCTCAATCTTTTCGGTGACGTTGACCGTCAGCGTGCAGGTCACGGAAGGATCCGCCACAGAGGTGATGGTGATCACGTATTTACCGACCTTTGTAGGCGTAAATGCGGTAACGTTCACGGGTTCTCTGAGCACTTCAATGGTTGCATCGGAGAGCGTGGCGTTAGCACCGTTTTCTGTAATAACCGCTGTATAGCGTCCGTCCGTATGATCCGCAACGCCTGCGACAAAGTGCATGACATTGCCGAGATACATGGTGTATTCATCATAGGTTGCGTAAGCGCCGTTTGCATCGTATACCTGACCCTTGATAGACTTAGGTGCAGGATACTTCACAACAATGGTAATATTCTTCACCATCTTTTCAGTTATGAAGGAAACCGTGTAAGTGCCCTCCTTCTGCGCGTTAACGATCATATTGCCTGCAGTTCCCGCAAAAGTCAGCACTGCTTCGGGATCGCTACAAGAAATACGAACGCGGTCAAAAGCGGAATTGGCGGTCGTAGGCAACATATTCTCAATCCGGAGATCCAGCTTGTAATCTGCGCCTGTGATCATATGGATCACGTCTCCATCCTTGATCTGCTTGCCGTTGATATCCACAATATCGTAAGAATTGATGAGAATGGTATCGGGATCGTAGGGGTTGATGGCACTTCTCTCACCGGCCTTCTGATTGATGATGACCGTGCTCTGGGGGGCATCTGCACTCGGCCCTGTAATCAGCTTCAAATATGTCACAGCGCCCTGGGCATTGACACGGAAATCAACGCCGACGTAAAGACCGCCGTAGAGGAAGGAGAAGCTGTAGGTATCGGAGGACTGGTCATAGAATTCCATATACTGGGTGCAGGCAGCGGCAAAATCCACCGAGATATGCATACCGTAAAGCTGGTACAGAAGCTCTTCCACACCGTAGCAATTGAATGCGTAGGAAATGAATTCACCCGAGAAGTAATATCCCTGCATAAAGATGGCCTCGGCACCCAGATTGCGGAAGGGATCTCCATCCTCCTTGGCAATGGCAAAGATCGTGCCATTTTCAGACAAATCGTACCAATACTCGTAACTGTTATTATACTGATTGGTCTCGTTTCCGTAGGTCTGGTTATCCAGAATGTGCAGATATCCGCTGCCGAATTCGTAAGCTACGTTACCCTTATAATTGGATGCATTGAACGTAAGGTCAATCGTACCCTCTTTGATGAGTCCGGCGGTTTCCTCGGCCGTCGCGTTATCAACAACGATCTCCAAGGAAACGAAGCCGCCACAGATATCGCACTTGTCATCGTAGTCCGCATCCTCGTGAGGAATTTCCTCTCCGCGAACGTACTGAGGATTACAACCGCAAGAGGGTGCGTAGTAGTGGGTGTCCGTACCGATCGTCAGCTTGGATTTATCAAACGAATGGGTGTGGTCATAGTCCCATGCACACACGTCGCACGACTTATCGTTATTAAGATCCTCATGAGGCATGACCTTATCCTTAACGTCATGTCCGCAGGTAGCTGCGCGCCAATGGTTGGTCTTGTCATACGTCCAATTCGAATCAAAGGAATGCGCATGGTCATAGTTCCATTTACAGACATCACAAACACCGTCATTATTCGCGTCCTTATGGGCTTCCTCGTCGGCTCTGACTGCGTGGCCGCAGGTCGCCTCGTGGAAGTGACTGTTTTTGTCCCAACTCCACGCATCGGTATTGTAGGTGTGGACGTGGTCATAATCGTACGCACAGACATCGCAGGAGCGGTTTTCGTCAGCATCCACATGGGCTTCTACGTCAATACCCTCGACATCATGGCCACAGTTTGCTTTGTGCCAGTGGTGGGTATCATTCTGGGTCCACCGATCCGTTTCATAGGTGTGCGTGTGGTCATAGTCCCATGCACAGCCGTCGCAAACACCGTTGTTATCTGCATCGATGTGAGGCGCTTCTTCTGCGACGACAGAATGCTCGCAGGTTGTATCCTTCCAGTGCTTCTCTGCGTCATGCGACCATGTCTCGGCAAAGGTATGGGTATGGTCATAATTCCACTTACATCCGTCACAGATGCCGTTGTTGTCAGCATCCCTATGTGCAGATTTTCCGCTACCTTCAACGATATGTCCACAGGTAGCATCGTGCCAATGGAATTCTGCGTCATGATTCCATTCCTTGGCATAGGTATGCTCATGGCCAAAATTCCACGCACAGCCGTCGCAGAGGCCGTCGTTATTGGTGTCGGCGTGAGGCGCTTCGTCTTTTTTGACAGCGTGCTGACAATCGGCCGCATGCCAGTGGTTCGTTTCATCATAAGTCCACTCTTCCTTGAAGGTGTGCTCATGGTTGCCATCGTAAAGACAGATATCACAGGCGCCGTCCTTGTCCGCATCGGTGTGGGTCGCGAAATTACCCTGCAGATTGGGACACCCGCAGGTAGCCTCGTACCAATGGCTGTCTTCATCGGTAGACCATTCGGTCTCGAAGGTATGCTTATGTTTGGTTTCCCCTTCCGTCTGCTGCTCGTCTCCGCTTTGACAAGCCGTCAAAAGGCCTGTCAAGAGGATTGCAGATGAAAGCAGGATCAAAAGCTTTTTCATGATCTTTATCTCCTTGAGATGGGTTAGTTGATGGGCTTGTAGTAACCGCAGGCAAAGAGCCACTGATCATCCTCGGTTGCAAAAACCTTGATGGTTTCATGGGTCTCCACAAAGCCTTGTCCGTCGCGGAACAAAAGCTGGCTGATGCTGTACTTCTGTAAGAAGTCCTTGAGTTCAGCAGTCACGGGATAGCATCCGTCCGCGTTACAATAGGAGGCGTATCCGGGTTTTCCAATGGCTTCTTCGGGGCAGGGTGTGCACTGCTCGGTGCAGTTTTCGCATCCCTCGGTGCACGCACCGGGGCAAATTTTATCCACCCAGCAGGGGCAATCCGCAGCGCAGAAATAACCCATCCCCATACTTTGACCGGTAGACATCATAGCCCCCCAGCCTTCAATGAAAAGCTTGTAGTTTTCGGTACCGTTGGAAAGCGTCAGCGCCTTATTTCCGTGATATTCGATGGTTGTAAAAGCATCGTCAAAGAAGCGGCAGGGCTGAGAAATTTTTGCAAAGAGGATCGGACCTGTCGGCTGTCCCGTTGCCTCATCAATGAGATGATAGAAGCCGTCTTCCGGATTGATGGCGTACATATCGCCGTCAAAGACGTTTCTTCCGTCGCGATTCACCTCGGCACCGACAAATTGATAGGGGGTGCCGTCATCGGGAGGATACGGTGCATGGCGAAGATCCTCCTCGGGAAGCATGAGGGTTGCCTTGGTGCGGTCCCAAGAAAAACCGCCATTGAACTGCACAACAAAGGTCACAGTCACGGGATATTTGCCGTTTTTGGTATCACATTTGACGCCGAAGGTAAAGGCGTTACCGATATTTTCATCAGCAACCTTTACCTCGTACTTGAAGTTTTTGGTATAGTGGGAAACTGCACCACCGTCATCCTGAACGTATGCAAACTGCTTCCACGCGGTCGTCCCCGTATACACATCCAACAGCGGATTGATATCGTTGGCGGTCACGTCCACCCAAGACTCTACGGAATACTGACCGTTTTGTCTGGGGATAAACTCATACAGTACAACATGATCGGCACTATTCAGGGTCACTTGATATACCCCGGGATCGGATAGCGAGATGCAACGGTAGAGATCATCGCCTTTTCCGCGGGTTTTGGTGATCTCGTAGAGGTCAATGACGATATGGCGATTGACGTTATCTGCCGTATGCACGTTGGGATTGTAAGCAAGGCCTGCGGGGACAGCGGAAAGGGTCACTTGATAGTCGCCGTCCAGCCCCTCCAGGGCGGCCACACCGTTTTCATCAAATGCTGCGGTATGGAAGGAAAATCCGTCCGTCCACTGTGCTTGGATGGGTTGCTCGGACTTAGGGGCATACGGCTGGCCATTGAGCTTAAGTGTTACAGTAAAAGCTTCATCCGAAGGCGCATCGGAAGTTTCATTCTCCGCAGCGGTATCGGTAGAAATTTCGTTTTGGCGATTGGGATCCAAGGCATCCTTGAATTCCCCGCACGCAACACCTCCCCAAAGCAGGCAAATAGCCAGGAGGGTGATGGTCATATGCTTTAAAATTTTCATGCAACTGTCCTCCTTACGCTTTTTTGCCAAACAGGCTGAGGATATCTTTCCATTTGATCTTGCGGATAAAGATATCGATCACGAAAATAACTACGGCCGCGATGAGCATGGGGATCGCATAAGAGACCTCGTAGGTCGCCACTTCGTTTTCGTCGTTGACGATCTCCGGAACAGCCCCCTCGGTCACGGTTCCTCGGTTACGGATGCATTCATGCAAGGATCCTGCGTCAAAAATGACGAAGCGGTCATATTCGGGAGAATACGAGATATTATATGCCGTGCGTGCGGTAAAGACCTTATCATCGTAGGCATAGGTGATCTCAATGTCGTATTTACCCAGATCCGGCGTATTGAAATCATAGAAATAGCGGGCGGAGTCGAAGGTAAGCACTTCTTCAACGGGGGTAGCAGAGCCTGGCAGCCACAGCTTGACCGTTGTGGTTGCATGGGGATTCAAAGTGACGGGAATGATTTCTACTTGAGAATACGTACCGTCGAAATGAATATTCAGGGTAAAGGGATAGTCGATTCTTTCTTCGGGGGTATTGACCTCTAAAAGATTTTCAAAGAATCTTTGACCTTCCGCATTTTCCCAAGCCTGCATCCATTTTCCGGTAAAGGTTGCGGTAAAGGAAGCAACACGTCCGTTACCGTATTCCCAGTATGCATACACGGGAGGATTGGTCGTTTTTCCTTCGGCTTTCTTATAGTCGGTGGTAAGTACCGTCGTAGCACTGGCCTTGGCTTTGGCGTAGACGAAACCTCCAATGGGAGGCAACGAGGGAATGCCGTCCAAAATTTCATTGTTTTTCAGAACAATGTTGACGGGGGATTCCACTTCGATCACGGATTCCGTCAGATCATCCGCGATCTTGGTGAACATCAGCTCCTCGAGGTCGCGTTCGTCATCTACGCTATAGTAGTAACCGCCGCCTGCGGCTGCAATTGCCTTCATGGGGGTTTCACCAAAGGTAGAGGCCGTATTCAATACGGAAGTATAAATATCAACGTCACGCAAAAGCGCGGCTACTTCGGCAGGATCGTCCGGCTCGAAGGAGTGTGACATACCGTCGGAGATCAGCATGACCTGGCGCTCGGAGTACGGCAGAAGTGCCATAAGATCGTAGGCCTGACGCATGGCAAGACCGATATAGGTACCCTGCGTCGGCTGGATATCCATGATCATACGGGAAATCTCTTCCCTGTTGTATGCGGGCGTAGGTGCTTGAATGACGGACACGTCACCTGAGAAGGAGATGATCATCACGTGGTCATCGTCGTTCAAAAGATCCAGAAGATGAATGGCTGCAGATTTGGCAATAGCCAGACGGGATGCGTTCTGCATACTTCTGGAGGTATCCAGAACGATACCGTAAAGCTTGGCATCCTGATCCGAATTTCCGAATTTCACAGGAAGCATATCCGCAAGCTGATCCAGAACCTCCTCATCCTTGTTTTGGAGAAGCAGATCGCCCATGGTGACAAGACTCTTGCCAAACTGGGATACAGCCTTGTCCACAGACGTAATGAAGGAGGTATAGTTGTTCAGGGTACGGACATCCACGCTCGAAAGAATGATCTCGTCGTACTGACAGATCTCTTCAATGGTATAAGGGACATTCGGGTCATTGATAAAGGCATGGATCTCTGCAGAATCTCCATAGAGCTCCTGTGCTTTTTCCAGATCCTCGGGAGCAGAGGAAACCAACAGGATGTTCAAACGCCCCGCAACGGTTTGGGTAAAGCGATATGCATTGTTGTAGGGGGATTGGTCACCTTCGGCGTTGACCGAAACCTCATAGTCGTACGTCCCGGCCTCAGAGGTATCCAACGTAAAGTTGACAATGTTGTATCCCTGAGAAAGAGAGACAGCCGTGTAAGAATGCTCAACGCCGTCTTTTTTCAAAGTCACGATGGCCTGGCCCTCAAAGCCGGACTGCAGCTTGACATTGGCAATGGATTCGTGATGGAGGTAAGTGGAATGCGTGAAATCCACCCCCGACACCTGTACCTCGGGTGCGCCTTCGGGAAGATTATCATCCAGATAGACAGCATCGAGATAAATATTTTTGCTGTGGAGATTCTCCACGGCCTGTACGAATTCTGCCGTAGCGTCATCGTCGGTCTCTTTACCGTCGGTGATCAATACGATGCGTTTGATTACGTCGTTTTTAAAAAGCGTTGAGGTATAATTGAGCGCGGCGGAGATATTGGTGGCGCTGTCATCTACCTTGGCTGAGCTGACAGGCTGAACCGTGCCGCCCATGGGCGTCAGAACGGTATAATCCTTGCCGAAGCAAATCACACCCACCTTAGAGTTTTTGGGCAGCTTATCCTGCAGATCCCTGATATATTCGTCCACCTTATCCAGGTTTTCGTGTGCAGAATAAGACACGTCGGCAACCACGTAGACGTGGGTCTCGGTGATGACGGTGGTAGCGATCATACCTGCGGCGGCCAACACGACAAGCGCCATGATCGCGATATGCAGGATCAGAGAAACAACGGCACTCTTGCTTTTGTTTTCCTTGCGGATGGCAATGATGAAAGGAATAACCAGAAGAAGCAGGACAGGGATGGCAACAAGCAAGAGATAGGGATTATCGAAGCTGATATTTCTCATAGCAATACACCATCCAATCTGCCACAAAAATCACAGCAAGGGCAATGAGAACTGCCATCAAGGCATCAAACTGTCCGTCACGCCCGCCGGTTGTGGCTTCACCTTGCAGGCCGAACGCCGCCCCGGGTTCTTCCATGGGATTGCGCTCTTGGGGGTTGACCGCAGAGTACAGCTTGAACTGTCTCTGGGTGTTGGATACGTTCATGGTCACCGTATATTCGCCCACTTCGGTTGGAACAAAGCGCACAGCGGCAGTCTCCGTACTGAGGTAGGAGCTATCCCCTGAGGGTGCGTCGATACGAACGCTTTCACAATTGGCAGGGATATTGATGGTAACCTCGTCACCGCAGTAATATGCCGTCGTCTCAATGATCTCGGGGAAAGAATATTCCACCAGATTGTGCATGAGCACGGTATAGTCAGAAAGCAGTGGCAAATTTGAGTTGTGGAGATCGAACGCAAAGACGACCTCGCGGTTTCCAAAGGCATTGGTACCCGCAAAGATCACGGGATTGCCGTTATGGGACATCAGCGTCGTAAAATTACGGTAGAGACCGTACTTGACATACGCAGAGACATAAATATCGTCACCTGTCAGATCCTTGACAAACGGCTCCAGTGCGGAGGATGTGGATTTGGAGGGCTCCAAAACCTGTGCCTGGCTAAAGGTGAGCTCGCTTTGTACGCTAAAGCCCGAATCTGCAAGGCTTCCCTGCTGGTTCATCAGCCAGACCGCACCGTCCGTGGGCATGGTCTCGGGGGTATAGCTGTCGAACACATAAAGACCGTATCCTGTTCTTCCATCATACTCCTCGGGGGTCACAACGTCCATGTGGGCGTTCAACAGAGCATCCAGCATGGATTCGATGAAGAAAGGACGCTCGCTGACAATGAGCGTATTGTAGGAATTTTCGCTTTGCACGTCGTAGACATCCCAGCGGTTATCGTGCATAAAGCCGTCTTCGTCGGGAATTCTGACCGAGAGATCGGTAAAGTTTTCCACGCGGGCAGTCAACTGGAAGGGAGTTTCCATGCCCTGAATCACGACAACTGCACCGACAGCTACAGGGGACTCACCGCCGTTGACATACAGCTCGGTGGTGAGCATTTCATCGCTGACGTAGGATGTGACGTAACCGTTGACCGTCAGCATCTTATCGACATAGGTATAGGTCACGTTGGAAATGGCATAGTTTTCTACGTCGCTGCCCACGTTGAGCAGAGTCATATTTTCGACAGCTTCGTAATCCTTGTCTGTGACAAGATGTACAAGTGCCGAGGTATTCTCGTTGAAATAACGCTGTGCCTGGCCAATGGCATCATTCATGGAAACAGCACCGTGGGCAGGGGTCAATTCCGAGAGGAGATACAATGCCTGCTCTTTATTCTCGATACCTTCAAAAACCATAGAGGTACGGTCTCCCGCATAGGCGAGAGAGAACACGCTACCGTCCATTGCGTTTTCGATGATATCTGCGATCTGCGCTTTACCCTCATCAAAGCGGGTTCGGGTATTTCCCTCTTCATCTGTTGCATAATCCATACGCATACTGCCCGAGCCGTCAAGGACAAAGAAGTAGTCTCCTGCGGAATCGGGAAGCGTGATCATGGGATGTGCGATGGCGAGAGAAATGGCGGTAACGGCCAGAATCTGCAAAATCAAACTGATGATACCCGTCAGGCGATTCAGCGGATTGCGGCGCTTTAAGAACTTTTCGCTGAGGATCCAGAGATAAGTAGACGACACCGTTTGCTCGGTGTATTTACTTTTGATAATGTAGATGATAATCAGGACAGGAATGCCCAAAAGGCCCAAGAGGCCAAGGGGATATAAAAAGCTCATTTCAGTACCCCCATATCTACCATATTTTCAAAGAAGATCTTACCCATGGAGTCATCCGCCGATACCAGCATATAGTCTGCGCCTCTGGCGGCGCAGTAGCCCGAGATACGATCCTTGACATATGCCAGAGCGGCCTTATAGGCCTTGGCAATGTCGCGGTCGATGTTCTTTCTGTAGGTTCTTGCGGCGTTTTCGGAATCGAAGAAGTGTACACGTCCGCGCGTCATGGGGTTCAATTCCTCCTTGGAAAGAACCTGAACACAAAATGCGTGTCTGCGCTTCCCTACCAGATGGTCGATGGCATCCTCATAATTGTTGTCTGTCAAAAAGTCGGAAATGATGACAGACATACCGTCACCGTAGCCGACGTTTTCGGGCAACAGCGCATCACTGATATAGCTGTCTCCGTCGAACTCGATCTCATTGAGGCGGTTGATAGAGGCGTAATAAGCCTCCTTTCCCACCATACCGAGGATCACGTCATGCACCTGTCCTTCACGGATGATGTAAATAGACACCTTGTCCATTTCATTTACCGAAAGATAGGCGATGGTCGCGGCAATACGCAATGCCTGCTCGGCCTTTTCGGCACTGCCATAGGCCATGGAGCGGCTGGCATCTATATAGATGCGCGTATGCATCTGACGCTCGTCCAAATAGAGCTTGAGATACAGCTTATCAAAGCGTGCGAGGGCATTCCAGTCGATCTTCGTCACGTCGTCTCCCTCAATATAGTCGCGGTAATCCGCGAACTCACAGGAAGAACCGTAGGTCTTACTCTGGTGATTTCCACCGAACAGACCCGCTACGTTGTTCTTGATCAGCATTTGCAGGGTCTCGATCTCCTGCAAAAATGCCTCGTTGATGATTTGTTTTCCCATTGAGCAACACCAAAATTACTTTTTCTTGGTTTCCTTGATGAGCATACCGATCACGTCATCTACAGACAGATGCTCGTTGATGGCGGCATAGCTGACCTTGATTCTGTGACGAAGAACGGGATATGCCAGTGCTTCGACATCTGCGTAAGAGACGTTGAAATTACCGTTGATGAGAGCGCGAACCTTGGCACAGGTGATGAGTGCCTGGGCAGCACGGGGAGATGCACCGTATTTGATGTACTTCTTGGCGGTATCGGAGGTCTTGTCCAGCTCGGGATGCGTACCGGAAACCAGACGGACAGCGTAATCCAAGACCTCGTCGATCACGGGAACAGAGGAAGCAAGGGCACGCATCTCCAGAATGGTAGCACCGTCAACGACAGTTCCGGCAGTCTCTGCCATGGTGATCTGGGTCATCTTAACGATATCAGCCAGCTCGTCGTTGCCGGGGAATTTCATGATGAGCTTGAAGATGAAGCGGTCCATCTGTGCTTCGGGCAGAGGGTAGGTACCGTCCTGCTCGATGGGGTTCTCGGTAGCCAGCACGAAGAAGGGCTCAGCAAGAGCGTATGTTTCATTACCCACGGTGATCTTATGCTCCTGCATGACCTCCAGCATTGCGGACTGGGTCTTAGGGGTTGCACGGTTGATCTCATCGGCGAGCACAAGGTTTGCAAAGATCGGGCCCTTGCGGAATTCGCTCTTCATGTTACCGTTCTCGTCACGGACGATGACGTTGCTACCCGTTACGTCGGAGGGCATCAGGTCGGGAGTGAACTGAATACGGGAGAAGGGGAGGTTCAAAACGTGGCTGAGAGAACGGACAAGACGGGTCTTACCGACACCGGGTACGCCCTCGAGCAGGACGTTACCTCCTGCAATGATGGCGATGATGACGTTATCCACGATGTCTTCCTGACCGACGACGTCACGGCGGAGCTCGGTCTTGATGTTAGAGACGACTTGGCTGAAATTCTTTACCTTTTCGATGTTTTCCATGGTGGTTATTTCCTTCCTCATTTTGTGTAAGTGATATGTTAACAGATTAAACGGTAAACGGAATTACGATTCGGTCTCTTTTTCCGAGCCGTCGTAGAGGGTATCGAAATAATTTGTTATATACTCCTGCAGAGTGTCGGGAATCTTTCCGACCAGAATCTTTTCGGAAACAGCGGCGTAGTAGCCATTGATGACATCACCGTATTTGACGTATGTATTTTGTACGGGATCATAGATCACGTCGTCGCTACCGTACAGCACTTCCATGTTGCCGATACCGCCTTCGCTACCTTTGTCCTCCTCGTCGCCCTCTTCATCATCCGGCTCGTCATCACCCGAGGGAAGCTGTACCTGCTCCTCACGGGGAAGCTCATCCTCGGAGATGCCGAAAATTTCCATCAGGCGCTTCACCGTGGTATTTTTTACCTCACGGTTGATATGTTGGACATAGAGCGCATCGCTGATTTCATCGGAGGCCTCCGCAAAGGCTTCATCAAAACGCGCCTGTACCCAATCGCGGGTATAATCGTCGGCCTGTGCTCCGATGTCGGCGAGCTGTGCCGTCAGGGTGAGGAACGCCCGATAAATGGGCTCTTCCTTAGACAGACCTTCCTCCTGAATTATGGCGAGCGCTTCGCTGACCGCCGAAATAAAGGCTGTCATGGGCGCGTTGATGTCGTCAACACGGAGAGTCTCTCGGGCATGATTCAAGGCTTCCTTTGCTTCAAGACCGCTGATCATATCCATCGACATGGCAATTCCCTTCACGGGCTCGTATTCGGAAACAGCCAAATATTTATAAAACATGACCGCAGAGTTGTGATCCCGTATGATCTGATTGAGCACGCGAATGGTGTCAATGACATGGGATTTCATCTCTTTTTCGACGGTTGTCACGCGCAAGGTCTCCAGAAGTCCTTCCAGCTCGGCAACGGTTGCTGCCTTGGGAGCGGCTTCCATGTCGGAGCTCTTGACCTGCTCGATCAGCTCCAACAGAGCGGATTCCTGCCAGGAAGAGAGCTCAAACGGCGTTTCGGGTTCTTCCTCGACGGGCGGAGGAGGCTCTACTGCTTTGACAGGAAGGATCACCGCCGTTGTGATACATACACAGGCCAGCACAGGCAAAATCACAGAAAGCCAGAAATATCTGTCCCGCACGGAGCGCAGGGGCTTATTCATCAGCTTTTCATTGGCATCCTCTCGCTGCAAAACCAGCATATCCTCTTGACTGTCCTGATACTCCAGCATGGTCTGCACCTTTTCTCCGAGCATCAACTCGTCATCCAGTCTGCGCGCGATCTTTTTGATGGAAGGGCGCAGGACAAGGAACGCCAATAGTCCCGTAAAGAGGGCAACTCCCGCGCCGATGGGCAAATACAGGAGAAGTTGTGGTGAAACGGTTGTCATCTTTTGATAGATGATGATGCCTGCCGCGGCCAGCAGACCGCAAGAAACACCGAAAAGCAGGCTCTTGATCCATGCATTCCTTCGCAGTTTCTTTTTGAAACGGCCAAAGCCGTCATTTTTTTTGTTGGCGGTACTCATTGCGTTCAGCCTCTTTCTTAAAATCTTAAAAATTACTTGACGTTATACAAATGTCACAATACAACATGCGGATATGTCAGCAAAAAGCACAAAAAAATGTCAAAATGCCAAAAAATCCCCATCATGCAATACTCTGTTTTTTATTATAGCACAACATCTAAAAAAAGTCAAGAGTTGCGACGGAATTTGACAAATCCACCGTTACACCGTTACAAGCCATCGTATGTTTGACTCTTTACAAATTTGTTTATATATGTTATAATGTTTATATCAACCCAAACGGAGGCGTATTATGAAATTAAAAGCAACCACGCGGTTCCATTCCACCCCCATCAGCGAAAAGCTTTCCTCCAACTTCATCGAGCTGGGCTACGGCCTCCAGGTGGAAGGTATGGCCGCCGAAATGTTCTTCAACCGCAGCTTCGAGCCCTTCTATCCCTACCGCATGATCAACAAGCTCTGGTACGATCTCCTGGAGGACGAGAACGACCACTCATCCCGCTGTGAGACAGACTGGCGTGTGTTCGACTGGTACCACTCGGGCTATGAGCATAATGCATGGTTTGCCTTTCCCGGCACGGCCGGCTATCAGCCCATCACCGACGACGCCACCTTCGTCATTGAAAAGTCCCCCTTCGCCGACGTCTCCATCGGCTACTGCGGCGACGCCTGCCACGGCGACCACGCCATGAAGGTGGAGAACCACAGCGACGCCCTCGGCGGCCTCGCCCAGGACGGCAAGCACTGCTTCCCCGCCGTCACCTATACCTTCAAGGGTAAGATCAAACGGATCACAGGCAGTGGATGCTTGACGGTCGCTATTTATGAGGAAGGCACCACCAAAGATCCCGTGGTGACCTGCGCGCTTTGTGAGGTGGGCGACACCTATACCGAGGTAACGGCCAAATTTGAAGTCCCCGCAGAGGGCCGCTACACCTTTGCCCTCCTCCTGCCTCCCCACACCACCGTCATCTGCGACGATTTCACCCTGATCCCCTCAGATTCAGTCCGCGGCTTCAAAAAGAGCGCGGTAGAAGCGGGCAGATACGTGTCTCCTAAGGTCATCCGCTGGCCGGGCGGGTGCTTTGCCTCCTTCTACAACTGGCGGGACGGCGTGGGCGACTACCGTCCTCCCATGTACTCCTACTTCTGGGGCGGCTACCAGTACAACGATATCGGCACCGACGAGTTGGCCACCTACGCCGAGGCTGTGGGAGCCGAGTCTATGATCTGCGTCAATATGTTCCACCCCTTCAAGCGCTTCTTCGACTACGTGCCCCCCGAGTCTTTGAACGGAGACCCCAACGACAATACCCTCTACGCCGCTTACCACGGCCGTGATCTGCCCCACTTCATGGACAAGGAGGAGGGAGCGCGGGAGGCCGCCGCATGGGTAGAATACTGCAACGGCGACGAGACTACCGAGGGGGGCCGCGCCCGCATCAAAAACGGTCGGGTCAAGCCCTACAATATCAAGTACTGGGAAATGGACAACGAGATGCACCGCTGGTTCACCGACGAGGAATACGCCGAGACCTGCGTGCTGTATTCCCGCACCATGAAAGCGGTTGATCCCACCATCAAGATCGGTATGATCTCCTATTGCTCGAGCATGGAGGCGCTGGAGCGCATGGTGGAGATCGCGGGCATGGATATCGACTTCCTGGCCGACAGAGGTTTTGAGGAGGGGGATCTGATCCGCAAGCTGGATATCCTCCGCAAGTTCAATAAGGCCCACGGCACCTCCATCCGCTACTGCAACACCGAGTGGCTCCCCCTCAACGGCGCGGACGTCTACAACATGGTCCCCCGCTCCGAGACAAGGCAGAACAAGTGCTTCATGTTCTCCAAGTGGTCCTACGCTCTGGATGCCGCCGCTACCCTCATGATGTGGCAGAGATACGGACAGGACATCGACTTTATCAATTTCAACAATCTGGCCAACACCCATTCCCAGTCGGTCATCGAGACCCCCAAGGAAGGGGCGTACATCACCTCGGCGGGCATGATGATGCACCGCTTCGCCACCACCGAAGCCTACCGGACGCTTGTGCTGGAGGACTATCACGCAAAGCGCACCGATCCCGTCCAGGTCCAGCTTTCGGTCAACAAGGACGGCAGCGCACTGGTGCTGAACCTCCTCAACCGCACCGAGGAGGACGGAGAGTTAGAGTTGGATCTTTCCGCATTTTCGGTCAAAGACGGTACTTGCAGCGGCGTGATCTTGTCTGCCAAGAGTCTTTTGTCCATGAACCTGCTACACGATACGCAAATCACCGAAACCCCCGGTCATGTGAAAGTAACCGCGCAATCTGTCAAAACAATTGTTCCTCGATTGTCATTTGCTGAATATGTCCTCCCACTTACCTAAGGAGTGCAACATCATAGTCAAGTTTCAAGAATACTTACGTCGCCACATGACGACGGAATGGAGGTTTTTCATGACACATTTTAAAAATCACTCATCCCACCGTTTGCTTGCAATCCTCCTTGCCGTTTGTATGCTTCTTCCCTGCCTCTTTATGACCTTTACGGTTCACGCGGCGGACAGCACCAACATTGCCCAAGGCAAGACCGCCATCGCCTGTCACAGCGAGAGCGCATCCCTGACACCGGCCAACGCACTCGACGGCAATACAAACAGCCGTTTTGCGGCGGGCGGCGGCTGTTCCGACAAGGCGTGGTACGTCCTTGATCTGGGGGCAACCTATGACGTGTCTCGCATCCGTATCAACTGGGAAGCGGCTCACCCTTCCGCATACACCATCGAAATATCCGGTGACGGTCAAGCCTTTACCAAAATGAAGGATGAAAACGCCCCCGACGCGGGGTGGAAGGAAACCTCCGTTTCGGGTCGCGGCCGATTCATCCGCATTCAGGAAGTAACCCGTGCATTGGCTCCTTATGGTATGTCCATGTGGGAATTTGAAGTTTACGGAAAGGAAGTGAGCGGTGTGACCGAAAAAACCTATCATCAACTGGCTGCCGAGACCCCCTCGGGCGGTAGCATCGCCCTGTCCCACAGCGGCTTCGTGGCTGACGGCACCGAAGTGACCGTCACCGCCATCCCCAACGGCAACAACGCCGTAGAAAATATTTTCGTGAACGGCCAACCTGTGCCCGTCACCGACGGCAAGGCCACCTTTAGCGTGACGGGTGACGTTACGGTTTCTGCTTCCTTCGTGGTCGCCCCTGCTGACCGCTACGAGTGCGAGGATGCCGTGGTGCTGGGTCCCGACGGAGTATCCCCCTACAATATCACGAAATTGGCCGATCCCGACGCGTCGGGCGGTAAGGTCGCGGGCGGCACGGGAGGAAAATACTTCATCTTCGAGAACGTGGTGGAGTCCAACTGTATTCACATTGCCTACGCCTCCACCAACACCAACAACATGAACCTTTACGTCCGCTATCCCTGGGAGGAGGATTTCCACGATGTGGGTCTGATCCCCTTTTCCACGTCTAATTCTTGGGAAATGAAATCCTCTTACATCGCTGTGTCCCCCATGGTTTACATTCCCGAGGGGTCGGACATCAAGATCCGTCCCAACGTGGACTGCAACCTGGACTGCCTGTGGCTGACCAACGAGGCCTCGGGGACGGTGGCCGACGCCCCCGCCAATACTATCACCGCCGCCGCTCTCTCGGAGACGGCCGAGGACGATATCATGGCCACCTACGCCAAAAGCGTCAAGCTCACCAAGGGGCAGAGCGTGACCTTCAAGGTTCCTGCCGTCCGTGACACCTACAACGTATTGAGCCTGTCCTACCGCGCCGAGGCTGACGTGGCCATTGCGGTCAAGAAGGGAAGCTCCACCGTCGGTACTCTGTCGGTGTGCGCCACCACCCTCCGCACCTACGCGGGGGCGGGTCTGCGCACCGAGCCGTATGCCAAGGGGGACGAGCTGACTCTGACCGTCACTCAGGGCGAGCTTTGGCTGGACTACGTAGCGGTGAACTTTGCTCCCGACCCCGAGGTGGTGACGGTGCAGACCATGCCTGAGACGGGGGAAAGACTGACCGTTTCCTTGGACGGCATCTGGGGGATCGGTACTTCCCGCTCCACGGGCGGCGTAACGGCTCCCAAGACCATCCCCGAGGGCGTGGACTTCATCAACTCCATCCCCGTCCCCGGTCTGTGGCACTCCGCCGCCTTTGATCTGGGTGAGTACAGCGGCGCTCTGACCTGGTACAGAAAGTCCGTGGTGCTGGAGGAGGCACCCGTAGGTCAAGCGCTCCTCTACGTCGGCTCTGCCCAGTACGGCCGCCATATCTACGTCAACGGGCAGTACGCGGGGAGCTATGAGTACAATTATTCCCATTCCTATACCGACATCTCCGACTTCTTAAAGAAGGGAGAGAACGAGATCGTCATCATGCTGGGGGCGTGGACGGCTCAGTTCGGCAACTCCAACACCCCCGCCCACGTGCTCTACGACGGCGAATCCACCGAGGACGAGCCCGGCATCACCGATTCGGTCTCCCTCATCTTCAACGCCGCCCCCGAGGTGCAGGCTGTCCAGACCAACCCCAATCTCGACAAGGGAACGGTGCAGGTACAGGTAACATTGAAAAACCGCTCCGACAAGCCCGTGACCACCGACGTGACCATTTCGGTCTACGAGCTGGGTATTTTCGAGAACGGTGTGGCCAAGCAGGCCGAGACCAAGGTGGGTGAGTTCACCCAAAAGAACGTGAAGGTGAACAAGGACGGGACCGCCACCTTCGTGGTGGATGCCGTGGAGCTTCAGAATTGGACCCGCGATAAGTGCTGGTCGCCCGATTCTCCCTACCTCTACCGCATCGAGATCAAGACCGCTGGGGACACCTACTCCACCCGATTCGGTATGCGCACCTTTGATTTCGACCCCGTCACCAAGTACGCTCGTCTGAACGGGGAGATCTTCTACCTCTTCGGCACTAACGTGGCCATTGAGCGTTATTACGACGATCCCCTTTGCGGTACCACGCCCTGGGAGGAGGACTGGATCCGCAAGCTGTACGCTGAATTCAAGGACGTGAACTGGGTCAGCTTCCGCACCCACCTCGGTCACGCCAACAGCAAATGGTTCGACATCGCCGACGAGATGGGTATGATGATCTTCGACGAGTATCCCATCTGGGGCAACGCGGGGGTGGATACCGTGGACACCATCATGCCCGAGATCTACGCCTGGATCGACAACCGCGCCAACCACCCCTCTGTGATCGTTTTTGACGCCCAGAACGAGGCCACCTACGATCTGCCCGATCAGATCATCCGCAAGGGGCGGGAGTACGACCTCCAGAAGCGTCCCTGGGACAACGGCTGGCGGCCTCCCGTGGGGGAGAACGATCCCATTGAGTGTCATCCCTATATCATTGGTACGCAAGGCATTTCGGGACTTGAAAACATGAACAACAAGACCCCCATTGTTACCACCGCAGATATCGGCTGGAAAGCCGATCAATATAAAGGGCATCCCTTCATTATCAACGAGCACGGCGAATACTGGATCAACCGTGAGGGTCTGCCCATGAGCGGAACAGCCGGCACATGGAACTCGGCCAAGCCCAGACTCACAAAAGAAGAACGCTTGGTTTATTACGCTGATCTCATGGCTGCGCAGGTGGAGGCTTTCCGCGCAGGACGTGCTTATGCAGGCCTCCAGTTCTTCTGCGGACTCGGCTCCTCCTTCCCTTCTGCTGTGGGTGTGACCTCGGATATTCTCTCCCCCGACGTATCCACCGCCGCATCTCTGCAGATCCGTCCTTACATCAAGTCACTTTTCAAAAATTCCTTTGCGGATCTCGGTATCGTCATTGACACCTATACCGAAGCACGTCGCGTGGGATCGCGCGTCGAACTTCCCGTAACGCTTGTCAATGATACCGGTGCGGATATCACCGATCTGCCTGTGACGCTGGTCGTCAGAAGCGGCGATACCGTCCTGTATGCCGATCGCAAGCTCATGAGTGTAGCCGCTTTTTCGGCATCCGATGCAGGACTTTCCACCGAAAGCTTCAGCTTTAATATTCCCAACTTCAAGGGATATTGCGAATCAGGCAAAGAGCTTGTCGTCGAGGCTTACTACAAGTTGGGGGACGAGACCGTGACCTCCCAACGCAAGTGGACTCTGCTCAACGGTAACCTTACTGAGGAAGCTCCTCCCGTTTATGACTGGTTGGCATATGATTCGGTACTGCCCGGAGAGGATCTGCCTCCTGTCGACAGCGAAAACAGCACGGATACCCTGCCCTCCGAAGGCGAGGATTCTTCCGATCCACAGGAAAGTGCTTCTTCCCCCGAGCTTCAAGGATCAGACTCCACCGTTGCGCACGATACAGCCGAGCCGTCAACTGCCACTGAAAGCGCTTCTCAGGCTGCATCGGATGACTCCGGATGTGCATCTGCCGTTGCTGTAAGCCTTTCTGCTGTGCTGCTTGCGGCCGTTGGTGTTCTGATAAAGAAAAAGCGCAAAGAAACCGTATAAAAATCACGCCCCCGTGTCCTGCTTCGGATACGGGGGCATCAATCACCGTGCATAAAAAATCTGCAATCAACAGTATATCCTCATAGTATGTCCTTTGACTTGACTCATTTTTACTAATCATTTTTTTGGGCACACGCAAATTTTTTCGGTGTTTTGCCTTGACAAGCGTGATCGTTTGTGATATAATCTCTATTGTATTTTTGACCTATTTTGAACACGGAGGGTTATCGAAGTGGTCATAACGAGGCGGTCTTGAAAACCCGCGCGTAACTGTTCCTTTTGTTCCCTCAAAATCCTTGTAATATCAAGGGTTTTCGGCATTTTCTAAAATACAAAAATTTCATAGTTCTCTCGCGAAATTCTCTCCAAATTCCGGAGCATTTCGCTAAAGATAACCTACGGAGGGTTATCGAAGTGGTCATAACGAGGCGGTCTTGAAAACCGTTTGCCCTCTGGGCACGTGGGTTCGAATCCCACACCCTCCGCCACATTTTACACAAATTTGTTCAGTAAAAAGCACTTGGATTTAGTGATATTCGCTAAAAATCAGGTGCTTTTTTCTGCGTTTTAAGCCCCCCGAATTTTTGTCTTGGAGAGAACTCAAAAATTCTCTCCTGACCCCCGAAAAAGCCTTGTGGCATAAGGCTTTTTCAGCTCTCCCATTTGCTCGCGATTTGCACGTTTTCGGGTAATTTTACCGCGTTTTCCATGGCTTTTGCGGCATTTTCCTTGCTGCTCCAGTCCAAATGCGTGTAAATATTTAAAGTTACACTCACGGTGGAATGCCCTAAATAGTCCTGCACTTCCTTGGGGGATAG
>JAGASP010000126.1 GCA_017621695.1 Clostridia bacterium | reverse complement strand
AAGGTGCATCACCCGACAAGAGGTTGGTTATGTAAATTGTTGTTTAGCGGAGGATTAACGAAAACCCGTAGGGGCGACCCTATGTGGTCGCCCGTCGTCCCGACATCGACAAAACCCTTGTGGGTCAACAATCTTTTTGGAGGGAGGCCACACAGGGCCTCCCCTACGGCCACGTTGGTTAAAAGCCCGTAAACAACAATTTATCTCCCCCAAAAGGAGCTCAACCGTATGAAAAAACACCTGGTGATCCTCTCCGCCGCCTGCGGCGTAGGCAAAACGACCATCAAAAACGCTTTGCGCGATATGAACCTGCTCTCCGCCTATGCCTGCCTTGACTCAGACGAAATGGGCATCAACTGGTGGGATTACGTCGGCACTCCCCACGAGGCGGATTACACGCGGGATTGCCTCGCCGTTGCTCTTGCTCGCGCGGGTGACCGTCCCCTTTTGTTCTGCGCTTGCGTAGCTCCCCCGGATTTTCGCAAGCTGTATCCATCCTTCCCCGAGATCAATACGGTACGGCATATCGGCATGACCTGCTCGGACGAGGAAGTGCGCCGCCGTCTTATGGCACGACCGCCCGAGCGGATGTGCGGCGATGAGGGATTTATCCGATCCCAGATCGAATATAACCAATGGATCCGCGAGCATCCAAACGAATTCGCCTTTTCCTTGGACAATACACCGTACAGCATTGAAGAGACGGCAAGAATCATCGCGAATTTTATCCTGCAAGAAAAGCAATAAGAAAGGCAATTTATGGACCACAAAAAACACCTTCTCAGCTATACCCGCCGCGCGGTGGACGACTACCAAATGATCCGCCCCGGAGATAAGATCGCCATTGGCGTTTCTGCGGGAAAAGATTCCCTCGCCCTGCTCTGCGCTATGGCCGGCCTCAAGCGGTTTTATCCCATTCCCTTCGAGCTCGTCGCCATCACGGTGGACATGGGCTTTGCGGACATCGAGGTCAATCACGGCAAAGTCCTGCCTCAAGATCCTTACGGCGACATCCGCCGTTTGTGCGAGTCTTTGGACGTTCCCTATCAAGTCGTCCCCTCTGAGATCGCCAAGATCATTTTTGACGTCAGAAAAGAACAAAATCCCTGTTCTCTGTGCGCCAAGCTCCGTCGCGGGGCGCTCCACAATGCCGCCAAAGCCGCTGGCTGTACCTCGGTCGCGCTGGGACATCATTTCGACGATGCCGTGGAGACCTTCATGCTCAATCTCTTTTTTGAAGGACGCATCGGCTGTTTTCAGCCCGTTACATATCTGTCCCGTGTAGATCTTCACGTCATCCGTCCCCTCCTCTACGCACCCGAAAAGGAGATCGCTGCCTTCGCCAAGGAGGCCGCGCTTCCCGTGGTAGCCTCCTCCTGCCCTGCCAACGAAAACACCCAACGCGAGGAAATGAAGCAACTCTTGAAGGATCTGGAGCGGAACAACAAGGGTCTGCGCCACCGCATTTTCGGTGCCATGCAGCGCGGCGAGATCGACGGCTTCCACTTGCCCGACAGACGGCCTCTGGTCTTCCCCGAGCCTGACGAGCAGAGTGACGATTGATTTTGAGGAAAGTATCCCTCATATCACACCTTATTTCATAATTCACATAAAAAAACACGGCACAGCCACAGGGCCGTGCCGTATTTTTTGAGAGCTGTTCGCTTTCAACAGGGACTGAAAATCAGTCCATCTGCTCCTTAACCTTGGAAGCCTTACCAACGCGGTCGCGCAGGTAGTAGAGCTTCGCACGGCGAACCTTACCGCGACGAATGACGGTAACGTCCACTACGTTAGGAGAATGCACAGGGAAAGTCTTCTCTACGCCGACACCGTAAGAAATACGGCGAACGGTAAAGGTTGCAGAGATACCGCCGTTATGCTTCGCGATAACAGTACCCTCGAACATCTGAATTCTCTCTTTGTTGCCTTCCTTGATCTTGTTGTGTACACGAACGGTGTCACCAATGTTGAAGGAAGGAACCGTTTCCTTGAGCTGCTCACTTGTAAAAGCCTTGATCATATCCATGTCATGACCCTCCTTATATACCGGGCGTTCATGCAGAGCATCGCAGCGGACCACCCTCAAAATGCGTTGTGCGAAGGCCGCACATACGGATGATATTATAGCATACTTTTCTTTATTTTGCAAGGGGTTTTATGAAAAAATATCCACAAATTTGATTTTCCTGCTTTACGTGGCTTGGTCATCTTTCACAAAACGACCGAATGCCGTGATCCGAAACGGCAAAATCACGCAAACAAGCACGCGGTGCAGTTTTCTTGAAGGGCACAGAGCCATCATCCCCGTCAATGGAGCTTTTTGAGCTTGGCATAGGTCGCCATGAGCTTTTTGGTGCCGACCGTATCAAACATGACCTCTATGAGCTGATCCTTGCCCATGGGCTTGACAGAAAGGATCTCGCCCTCGCCAAAGGTCATATGTCGGACGCGATCTCCCGGCTTCAAGGCTTCGGCCGTACCCGAAGGATTCGGCATCAGCGGCCTTGCAACCTGCCCCACCGTGGTTCTGTCGGTATGGACGGGGGCTTTGTGCCGCTGGGGACGGTCATAAATATAGGTGCGCGGTGCTTCGGGGCGCGCGTAGGATGCGCCGTAAGCGGCATCCGCCGTCAGATCCTCTTCCAGTATCAAGTCGTCGGGGATCTCATCCACGAAGCGGGAGCGGCGATTGGCCACGGTCTGACCGTACCAAAGCCTGGACTTGGCGTGCAAAATGATGACGCGCTCCTTGGCGCGGGTCACAGCGACATACGCAAGTCTGCGCTCCTCCTCCATATCCTCGGAGGAACCCATGATGTTCTGCATTCCGGGAAAGATGCCATCCTCCATGCCGGGCAAAAATACAACGGGGAATTCCAGACCCTTGGCGCTGTGTACCGTCATCAGCACCACCGCATCGGCCTTGTCATCGTATTTATCCACGTCGGCAACGAGGGCATTCTCCTCCAAAAAGCCGACCAGCGTAGGAGCTTCGCTGTTCTGGGTATATTCCATCATATTCGACTTGAGCTCGTAGAGGTTGTCGATGCGATCCTTTTCGGCCTCCCCTGCCAAGCGGAGGGCTTCCATGTAACCCGTTTTTTCCATCACGGCATCAAACAGCTCTCCGAGAGATGCGTTTTCCGCGATCCCGCCCAGCTCCTTGATGAGATCCGCAAACGCTGTCAGCGCCTTGGCGGAACGGGAAAGCGCGGGATAGGCAGTCGCCTTGTCCATCACGTCAAAGAGGGAGCATCCCTGCTCTGCTGCAATGGCATCTACGGCGGCAAGGGTCTTGTCGCCAATGCCGCGTCTCGGCTCGTTGATGATACGCAAGAGGCGTTCACGGTCGCTGTGATTGCTGATGAGCTGGAGATAGGCCACCGCATCACGGATCTCCTTGCGGTCGTTGAAGCGCGTACCGCCCACCATGCGGTAGGGGATGCCGCTTTTGGCCAGCGCACGCTCCAAACCGGAGGACTGCGCATTGGTACGGTACAAAACCGCAAAATCCCGATAGGTGCGCTCTCGCTCCCCGCTGCGCATCATATGCGCTATGGTATCGATCACGGAGCGCGCCTCGGACATCTGATCCTCCACCTTGCGCACGACGATCTTTTCGCCTTCAGAGCCTGCCGTCCAAAGCTTTTTTCCCTTTCGGCCGTGGTTGTGACCAATGATACCGTTTGCCGCGTTCAGGATGTTTTGGGTCGAGCGATAATTCTGTTCCAGCTTGATGACGGTTGCCTGTTCAAACACCTGATCAAAGCCCAAAATATTTTCAATGGTCGCGCCACGGAATTTATAAATGCTCTGGTCATCGTCACCCACGACCATGAGGTTGCGGGTTCCGCCCGACAAAAGCGCGGCCAACTCAAACTGCGCTTTGTTGGTATCCTGATACTCGTCGATGCAGACGTAACGGAATTTGCGCTGGTAGTAGCGCAGAATATCCTCATTTTCGCGGAGCAAGCGAACCGTATAGAAAATGATATCGTCAAAGTCCATCGCTCCCGACCGATGCAGTTCATCCTGGTAGGCCGCATACACGCGAGCCACACGGGACAAACGGTAATCCACGCCTGCCTCGTCGGCATAATCATCGGGATCCATGAGGCGATCCTTGGCGCGGCTGATCTCTCCCATCACCATCTTGACAGGCAAGGTTTTCTCATCGATCCCCAGCTTCTTCATCACAGCGGAGACCGCCTTTTTGGTGTCGTCGGTGTCATAGATGGTAAAGTATTTTTCAAAGCCCAAACGGTCAGCGTACGTGCGCAGAATGCGCATACAGACCGAGTGGAAGGTACCGCTCCAGATGTCCTTGGCGACCGTTTCATCTCCAAAGCAGTCCACCAAACGGCTCTTGATCTCGTTGGCGGCTTTGTTGGTAAAGGTGATGGCCAGCATTTGGTACGGAGGGCAGGCATCCTTGATAAATTCGAGGAGGATTTCCTGCAGCTCAGGCACAGAAAGGCGCAAAGCCTTCTCCAGCGCAACGACAGCTTCTTCCGTCAATTCATAGGGGATCGAAGTGTCATGATAGGCGTTACCGTATCGGATGATGTATTCGATCCTGCGCACCAGCACGGTGGTTTTGCCGCTACCCGCGCCTGCCAGGATCAAAAGCGGTCCTTTGGTTTGAAATACGGCTCTTCTCTGCTCGGGATTCAGATTTCCGTAAACCTTATCAAACAAAGCGCGCTTGGCGGATATGTATCTTTCTTCCAGTTGTGATCTCATGGGGGACTGCATCCTTTCGTATCAAAAAAGGCGGGCAACCGCAGCTGCGGCACACCCGCCGAAGAAACACGTCGATTGGAAAAGGTCAAGCGGATGTCATGGGACGCGCCGCCTGCCTTGCTCCGTCTTTACTGATTCTTCTTATTCTCGCTGTTATTGGACTGTGCCTTCTGTTTTGCAGAGCTGTTTCGGTTGTTCTGGTTCTGGTTGTTCTGGTTCTGGTTGTTCTGGTTCTGATTGTTCTGGTTCTGATTGTTCTGATTCTGATTGTTCTGATTCTGATTGTTCTGCATATGCGTGTAAGTTCCTTTCTTGTCCGCAGGTCATGCGGTATTCTGCCGTGATACGATCAAGCGGCATCTACAGTATGGAGCACAAGAGGGAATTTTATGCAGAAGGGGGATCAGGAAAGCATATATTTGTAATCGATCTGTTCAAAGATCACGGTTACGGTGTGGATGAAAAAGGCAACAAATACACCGGTCATCACAAAATCCGCAAGCCCCAGGAGCTCCCACAGGGTGTTTTCCATCACGGGAAGCACCGCCATATAGAGCTGTGACAGCGCGGAAGCCAACACAAAGAGGCCAAACGCGACCCACAGGCGGGTACACAGATCCTTGTGTACTTCCCTGACCCGTTCGCTGGGACTGGCGCTGTCGTAGGCTGTCACCGAAAATCCGGTATAGCGTCGGACGACCTCTCCCAGCACCTTGACAAGGAGCACCGTGAGTACAATGCCCACGATCAGGGTAACCGCACGCACAACGTTCATGTTGATCCATTGATAATATACATCGGCACGGCGATAGGCAGATGCGCCCTCGGAAAGTCGGAAATAGAAGATCTGCATCAACCATTCACAAGCCGTCAGGGGGATATACAAGACAGAGATGGCCATAGCAGCGCTCCACCAAGGCGTTTTGATATACTTACGCAGAATGAGGAGGGCCACAACGGCGAGGATTCCAAAGAGAAAATCAGGGGTCACGCACACGTCATCCAGGAAAAGGTCGAAGGTGAACACCAGCGCGACACACAAGAAGATCATGGCGCATTTGACACCGCGGCGAGCAAAAAGCTCAGGACGGGTCAGCACCTCGGCTTCGAATTTTTGACGAAGATTTTCAAAGAAGGGGCGATCCTTCAGAAGATGGCAGAAATAGCGGATGAATTTGAAAAGCCATATCACACCGAACACCAGTACGATAGCCGCGCCGATACCGCGCAAAAGGCCGATGTAATCGTAAAGGCCGACGGGACGCTCCATCTCCGCGCCGCCCAGGCTGTGCGACAAAACCGTCAGCTCGGGAAGCACCGACAGAACCTCACGCGCGACAAGAAAAACCGTCGTAAAGGTAAACGTGCGTTCGGTCAGGGAGCGATAGGACTGCGGCTCGCCACCGGGATAGCATTTGTCAAAGACTGCTTTTCCCTCATGGCGCGTGCCGAGATAAATGAGGCCGCCGCACAGATTTTTCCATGCGGGAATGATGGCCATGCAATCCAGGATGGCCATGACGAAGCAACAGAGCAGCTGCATGGTCGGGCGTTCTGCCGGTGCCGCCATACCGAAAATGAGCAAAAGCAGAGCCACGCGGACACAGCTCAGAATCAGGAGACGGCGGAAAAGTCGAAACGCTTCTTCGATGCGGTCATTCATATCCGAAAGGCAGTAGAGACCTTTGAGAATAAAGGCATAGCCGATGAAATCAGGGAGCACGTCCACGACGGCGAAGTAAGGTGATATGAGAAAAAATGCGCCAAAAATCACGTATCCCAGCCCCAGCGTGGGACTGATCCGTCTCTGTTTCATATGTAGCTCTCCTTTCGGTTATTTTCTTTTTTTCTTATTGCTCATGCGTTTTTCTTCCCGTTCCTCGCGCTTCTTTTGGCTGTATTCCATGCTCTCCTTGAGCGCGCGGGCAGATTTTTCTTCAAATCTGTCGTTGATCTTATTGACGAACGCAAAGCGAGAGCGCTTCATGGGGGAACCCAGCTCTTCTCCCGCAGGGCAGATGTTGCGATAGCAGGAATGCAAAAGCAGGACGTTGAGGACGTAAGTCACGAGGACGACCAGCAACAGCAATTTGGTAAACACCTGCTGTTGGAACGCGGCCAATGCAGGAAACAGCACCAAAATCAGCTGTCCCACGCCCCAGATGATCGAGAAGGTCAGATTGCGGATGGATCCCGAACGGATCTTCTGCTCCTCCACGTCGGTAGCGATCAGCATGACGCCCCAAAGGAGGGAGATGTGGAAAAACAGCTCGACGCAGATGGAAATTCCATCGATGATCGAAGGGAGCAAGGTACCGACGGGCATAACCCCCCACAGAAACAGCTCGTCCAGGAAAAAGAGAACGTCGTATACGCCGAGAAGCATATACACGCAACCCGCAATCACGGTCAGCATAAATCGGGGACAGTAGTCCTTTAAGCGGTAAGCCGCATTGGCGGTAATGAAGCCGCCGATGATATAGGCGGCGAAGCTGTATTCACCCACGCCAAAGGACATAAAGGTCAACACAAAATATCCGCACAGCAAAAGTCCGAATCCCACGGTTTACACCTCACAATCTTGATGCAGGGTACGCTTCAGACGGAAACGTACCCTTCATAATACACATTATTCTGCGCGGTTGCCGCTGTTTGCACCGCAACAGTTCTTATACTTTTTGCCCGATCCGCAGGGGCAGGGATCGTTGCGTCCCACCTTCGCGGAGCGAGCGGGCTGTGCCTTGACCGTCACGCGCTTTTCGCCGGGCTTGCCCTCAAAGCCTTCTTGGGTAGGCTTTGCAACCTGCACACGCTGGATCTCCACCTTGGGTGCGGGAACAACCGTCAGCAGGGTGCGGACGGTCTTGTCGCGGATCTCTGCGACCATGGCATCGAACATATCAGCGCCCACCATACGGTACTCGTTGACGGGGTCACGCTGGGCATAGGACTGCAGGCCGATACTGCCCTTGAGGTCATCCATGGCATCAATGTGATCCATCCATGCGGTATCCACGTGACGAAGCAATACGGCTCTCTCCACCTCACGGAACTTCTCGGGCGTGAACATCTCCTCGCGCTCACGGATCTTGTCCTCGGCGCGGGCAATCAGCATGGCGGTCAGATCGTCGCGATCCAGCTTTTTCAGCTCACCGTCGGAATATTTGAAGTCATCCTCGGTGCAGAGGTAACCCAAAAGGGTTCCGCGCAGACCCGCAAGATCCCAATCGGCGGGATGCTCGGCAGAGGTATGGGAGAGTACGGCAGCCTCGATGTTGCCACGGATCATGTTCATGATCTTCTCGGAAATATCGTTCTCGTCCAGCACTTCCTGGCGCTGCTTGTAGATGACGGTTCTCTGCTGGTTCATGACGTCGTCATAGGACAGGACGTACTTACGGCGCTTGAAGTTCTGATCCTCGATGCGCTTCTGCGCGGATTCAATGGAGCCCGTCAGCAGCTTTGCTTCGATGGGGGTATCCTCGTCAAGACCCAAACGCTCGATCATGACACTGATGCGTTCGGTGTTACCGAAGAGACGCATCAGATCGTCCTCCAGAGAGATGAAGAAACGGGACTCGCCGGGGTCACCCTGACGGCCTGCACGGCCGCGGAGCTGGTTATCGATACGGCGGGACTCATGGCGCTCGGTGCCCAGAATGAAGAGACCGCCCACGGCTCTGACCTTGTCGGCCTCGGGAGCAACCTCTTCCTTATACTTGGCATACAGCTCCTTGTACTGACGGCGCACGCCGAGGATGGATTCGTCCTCTGTGTCCGAAGTGCCGGTCGCAATGGCGATGAGGCTTTCCTCGATGCCGGCGGCGCGGAGATCTGCCTTGGCCATATACTCGGGATTACCGCCCAGCATGATGTCGGTACCACGGCCTGCCATGTTGGTCGAGATGGTCACGGCGCCGAATTTACCTGCTTGAGCTACGATCTCAGCTTCCTTGGCATGGAATTTAGCGTTCAGCACGGTATGGGGAACACCGGCCTTTTTGAGAAGATGAGACAAAAGCTCGGACTTGTCGATCGAAACCGTGCCGACCAGCACAGGCTGACCCTTCTCGTGGCAATGAATGACCTGCTCCACCACCGCGCGGTATTTCGCCGCCAAAGAGCGATAGACAACGTCATCGTGGTCATCACGGATCATGGGCTTATTGGTGGGAACCTCCACAACATCCAAAGAATAGATGTCACGGAATTCCAACTCCTCGGTAAGCGCCGTACCCGTCATACCCGAGAGCTTTTTATACATACGGAAATAGTTCTGGAAGGTGATGGTCGCAAGGGTGCGGTTTTCCTTCTGGATCTTCACGCCTTCCTTGGCCTCGATGGCCTGGTGCAGACCGTCGGAGAAGCGGCGGCCGGGCATGAGACGGCCCGTGAAGGCATCGACGATCATGACGCCCTCGTCATTGACGACGTAGTCAACGTCCAGCTTCATGCAACCGTGTGCCTTGATGGCCTGGCTGATGTGGTGCACCAGCGTGGAGTTTTCGGGGTCGGTATAGGTCTCAATACCGAAGTATTTTTCGGCCTTGCGCGCGCCCTTGGGGGTAATGACGGCGGAATTGGCCTTCTCGTCCACCACGTAGTCAGCATCGATATCATCGCGGCTTTCTTTGGCATCCAGCTCGGTCACGACGTGCTTACGGAGGGTACGGACAAACGCATCGGCGCGCTCGTAGAGATCGGTGGGCTTATCACCCTCACCCGAAATGATGAGAGGGGTTCTCGCTTCGTCGATGAGGATGGAGTCCACCTCGTCCACGATGGCAAAGACATGGCCTCTTTGCACAAGGCGCTCCTTATAGACCACCATGTTGTCACGGAGGTAGTCAAAGCCAAACTCGTTATTGGTACCGTAGGTAATATCGGCCTGGTACGCGCGGCGCTTGGCCTCGTTGGACTGTCCGTGAACGACCACACCTGTGGTCATGCCCAGAAATCCGTAAACCTTACCCATTTCCTCAGCACCCACGCTGACGAGATAATCGTTAACGGTGACGATATGCACCCCCTGCCCCGTGAGGGCGTTCAGATATGCGGGCATGGTAGCCACGAGGGTCTTACCTTCACCCGTCTTCATTTCGGCAATGCGGCCTTGATGGAGAACGATACCGCCAAGGAGCTGTACGTAGAAGGGGCGCTTGCCCAGCACACGCTCGTCGGCCTCACGCACGGTAGCAAAGGCCTCGGGGAGAATATCATCCAGCGTCTCTCCTGCGGCCAGACGGGACTTGAACTCGTCGGTCATCGCGCGGAGCTCTTTATCCGATTTCTGTTTATAGACGTCGGCCAGAGCCTCGATCTCATCGGCGATCTTCTTGATCTTCTTGATTTGCTTGTCGCTGTAAGTACCAAACAGCTTTTCCTTCAAACCCATAATTTGTTGTATCCTTTCTCTTCCCCGCAAAAGCGCAAGAAGGCAGAGTTTCCTTTATAATCCTATCTATTATACTACAAATTTAAGAAAGATACATCATGTAATTGTAAATTTTCAGATAATACTTGAAAAATATGGTGCGATAGGGTATAATAAATGGGAAAATATAGAATGGTAGATTGTTGTTTAGGCGGCAGTGCCGCCGGCCAACGCTCGCGTAACACTCTCCGTGGCGAGATATATCACCCGATGGGCAGTGTGGCGGTAAATTGTTGTTTAGCGACCTAAGGGGGTGCAGGGGCGCAGCCCCCGCACCTCAATACGGTGGCCGGCAGTGCCGAGGGCGGCCGTGAGCGCCTCGGCGCGCGGCGGAAGCCGCAAGAAGGTTTTTGAAAAACAAAATTGGTGTT
>JAGASP010000008.1 GCA_017621695.1 Clostridia bacterium | reverse complement strand
TTTGCGAGTTTGCACCGCAAACTCGGGCAAGGTCGAAACAAAACAAACGGCACAGATGTACTTTTGCGACCTTGCTTGTATCGGATGTTACGCCTTTTTACTCCTCCCCTGTAAGTAAAATTTGATGAAAGGAAAAAGGAATGACGAAGAAAAAACAAGACGAATGGCAGTTCTTCCGAAAGCCTTCGGGACACATTGCCTACAACAAAAAATGCCTGCATTGCAAACGTAAGTGTAAGCAGAGCTACCGTGTGGTTATCGTCCGCTGTGAGCTATTTGATAAGCGCAGATAATCGCACAGGACACCCGCGAAAGCGGGGCAAGCAGAGTGTTTGGACTCCCACCGCCATCGGCGGCGCTTCACCCAAACACAGCTTGTCGGGGGCAAAGCCCCCAAGCCCCCACTTTCGCTTAACAAAAATCTTAAAGAAATGAGGTAAGCAATTATAGAAAATCAAGACAACAACACAAAGCAAAACGGTCGCCTGCGCGATAAAAAAATATCCTTTTGGGCAAGTGAATCCGAGCGAAACAAAATTCTCAAAGCGATTAAGCGCACGGGAATGACACAGCGTGAGTATCTCTTAATGGCGGCTCAAGGCAAGACGATCTATCAGATCGACGAGCTGAAGCCAACGCTTCACGAGCTGAAAGCCATCGGAAGAAATCTCAATCAGCTAACAATGCTCGCTCACCAAGGGCGCATCACGACCGTCAATCTTACCGCCGCGACCGAGGCGTTGACACGAAATTATGTCGCAATCAACGGTCTGTTTGAAGAAGCAAACGGCGCGGTAGCAAGCGGTAATATGCCACCGAGAGAGGATGTGATTGACGATGGCAACGTGTAATTATATCCAAGAGTCAAAGCAAAATCCAAGCTCTATGAAGGCGGTCATTGATTATGTTTCGCAGGATGCCAAGACACTTGACGAGAACGGCAGACGGTATCTGTCGGGCGTGAATTGTATCGGAGAGTCAGCCTATGAGGAATTTATGGCGACGAAAAATCTTTTCGGCAAGCGGAAAGGAACGTACTTTTATCATTACGAGCAATCCTTCCGCCCCGGCGAGATCACTTCTTACGATGAAGCGCACCGTATCGGCATCGAGCTTGCCGAGAAGATGTTTCCCGGCTACGAGGTACTCGTCGGCACACATCTTGATGCCGAGAGCGACGGTGTTCAGCGCGTGCATAATCATTTTGTTATCAACAGCGTTAGCTACGAGAACGGCAAAAAAATCCAGCTCGGCCCACGCTCTATCGAGCAGATGCGCAGGCTGAGTGATGAGATATGCGAGGCTCATAATCTCTCGGTGCTGCCCGAATATAAGCAGACCTTCGGTTTGAAATCTATCGGCACAAGAGAATATCGCGCCGCGCTCAAGGGCGACAGTTGGAAATTCCAATGTATCAATGACATTGAGCAAGCGATGACAATGGTCGGCTCTAAGGACGAGTTTATAGCTCTTATGGAGTCGGCAGGCTATACGGTTAAGTGGACGGATAGCCGTAAATATATCACCTACACCTGCCCGAATGGGATGAAGGTAAGGGATAACAAACTTCACGAATCTAAATTTCTAAAGGAGTATATGCAGTATGAATTTGCAATCAGACAACAACAATCAGGCACAGACCAACTCGGCATTCAACAAGCTGAAAGCCGCATCGAAGTCGGTGCTTCAAACAATGGACACACCTCAAAGGGCGACGATGGCGTACCCGATACCGAAGGAGCAATGGGAAGCGTTCCAAGAGTATATGCAGGCGGTGATGATGTTTCAGCCGGAGCTGTACGCGGAGCTTTCCAAGATGGCGACACTCGATCAGATGCACCAAATGATGTATATGAATTACGTCAGCCATCAAGAGTGGATGGAGGAATGGACGAAAACGCTCGGCAGGGATATGAAGAACTCGGTGGACTCGATAAGCCCCCATCTGCAATATCTTCTCACGGAAAACAAGGAAACCTTGTCACAGGATGGGAAGAAGCGCGAAGAATTTTTGAAGAAGCTCAGCGCGACCACGGACGAGAAGGTATCGGCTCTGACGAAGCTGATCTCGGATATGAAGTGGTGGATCATCGGGACGATGTTCTCGTCGGTTCTTCTCTCCGCACTCGTATCCGCGATCATTTGTCTGCTGACGACCTAAACGCTTTCTTTGAGGGCGACGAAATTATGCGTGATGAGCTTCCGTTTGATGACGAGGACGATGAGCTGATAAAGAGCTTTCGTGACCTTCAGTATCAAGCGCGGAACGGAAACGTCTATGCGATGTACCGCCTATCTCGGATTTATTTTGACGAGAGCAGCAAGTATTATCACGAAGCGTGGGGAGATCATTTCCTTGAACGCTCGGCAGAGGGCGGTTATCACGTGGCGCAATATCGCATCGGTAAGATGCTTTATTACGGCATCCGCTACGACCAAGACATCGAAAATGCGGCAGAGTGGCTCTACCGTTCTGCCGTAGGTGGCAACCTATACGGCGCGACCTTGCTCGGCAAGATATATGTTGAGGATAGCTTCTTTGGAGCGAACCGCAACGACGGTTTCCGTATGCTATTCCAAGCGGAGCAAGACGGCAACGAATTTGCCGCCTACACCCTCGGCAAGTATTATATGGAGGGCAAGGTCGTAAAGAAGGATATTGCCAAAGCGATTGAACACTTGGAGAAGGCTTCGGCGCGCGGAAATATGTTTGCCGATTATCGACTCGCGCAGATCTACCTCTTTGAGTCGGATATGTTCGATATGGAGAAAGCAATCGAGTATCTGAATAGGTCGGCGCAGGCAGGCAACGAGTCGGCAGCCGTTGCTCTGACGAGGATGGCGCAAAACACCTTCCTCACCATCACAACGGACATCCTTAACATTGTCGGAAATCTTTCTAATATCGAAAGCTACCGTCAGCCGCAGGATTGTACCACCATTCCACAGCACAGACCAAGAAAGGAGCGTAAGAAAGATCGTGAGTGGGAACACACATTATAACCTTTATAAAAATCTTCATTATACCATTTAGGAGGTACTTTTATAGTTGATAATTAGAATAATATGCTCATTGAAAATTGAATATTTTGCCAACGCAAAGTCAAAAATTATAGGACAGGAGGGTGAGTTGTATGCTAAAGATTGTTCACGATGATGAGAAATATGTTGAGATATGGCTCACCAACGCTGAATCTCAGGACACAGTCCTACGCGAAGGATTGAAGCCTTTGTTTAAGGAATATAAACAAAGGAAATATCGCGTAGTGATTTTCAGTTCCGGAAGGGGAGATTTGCTGACACTTACCAAGGATTTGCTAAAGCACACCTTGGAGGTGAACGCAAGAAAAGAAGTTGAAGCGGAAAAATGCCGCTGATGATAATATCGCCTCGGGGGAAACCTCGGGGCGATTTTTCGACAGATTATGTTAATTTTTTATGTTTTGAGAAAAAGTCATTGACATTACTCTAAATATATGGTACAATGTTGTTACCAAATAAACCGAAAGGAGAATTTGATATTGATACCAAAATATAAGATTGCAGCCTACACTCGTATCTCCGTTGATACAGAGCTTGACAAGGACAATACGAGTATTGAGAACCAAAAGGCAATCATTGATGATTATTGTAGGCTTCATTTTCCGACAAGTACGGTAGATTACTATGAGGATCGAGATCATTCGGGTTATACCTTTGAACAGCGTCCCGATTATTGGTTGCGCCTTCGCCCCAAGCTGTTAAGGGGAGAATACGATATACTTATCGTTAAAGACTTGAGCCGTTTTTCAAGAAGAACGGGTAAAGGTCTTGCAGAGTTTGAGGATCTCTCCGAACACGATATTCGTATCATTGCCATCGGTGACGGAGTTGACTACTACCAAGACCACACGGACGATTGGATGAAGATCAAGCTATACTTCTTCGTCAATGAAATGCCCGTAACCGATGCAAGCCGTAAGGTATCCGATGTTATCGCAAGCAGACAGGCAAAAGGAGAATGGATATGCTCCGTGCCGTATGGATACGTTATCACCAACTCAAAGAAAATGACCTTCGAGGTGGATGAAGCGGCGGCAGAGGTCGTAAGAACGATATTCAAGCTCTATATTGACGGATACGGATATAAAAGGATTGCAAACCATCTGACCGACCAAAGCATTCCCACACCGAGAATGAGAGAAAAGGCGCGTAAAGAAGCGGCGGGAGATGAATACAAAGGCAAGGTCAGAGAGCAATGGAGTATCGTTACCGTGTCCGAAATCCTCTGTAACGATTTTTATATCGGCACATTGCGAGAGAGAAAGTTCCGCAGAAAGAAGATCAACGGAGCTGACGTAGCCCTTGACGAGAGTGAACATATCGTATTTGAAAATCATCACGAACCGATTGTGGATTACAGAGTATTTGCTACGGCACAGGAAATGCTCAAGCAACGCTCCACCAACCACTACCGAGGTGTTAAAAAATACGATAATACCTACTCGGGATTTATGTTCTGCGGTGATTGCGGAAGTCCGATGTTCGCTATGAGCCGTAAAGACCTTGCAGAAGCATATACTTGCGGAACATATCACGTAAGAGGACTTGCAGGATGCACCTCGCATCACGTGAGAGCCGACTTCCTTGATAAAATGCTAAAGCGGTATGTAAAAAGAGTACGGGATAACTCGGCGGCTATGCTTCGCATCCTTGAAGAAATGCTCAGCCACGAACAGAGAGCAACCGATAGTGGTATGCTTGCAGCCGACGAATTAAGGGCGCAGATCGAAGCGGAACGCGAAGAATTGAAATTGCTCGCCCGTCAAAAAATTCGTGATATGGCAAGGCACAAGGATAACGCACAGGTGATGGAAGAAACCTACGATGCTCTGATTGAAGAAGCAAATAACCGTATCGAAGGCTTGACCAATCAGCTCGCCTTGGTAGCCGATACCACAAATACGATTGTAAAGGTTAACCGTGTAGCACGGTCGGTTATCGAGATATTCGACGATATCATCGAAAAGGATAAACTTGACAAACACACGCTACACCTTATCATTGATCGAATTATAATATACGAGGATAACATCGAAATCAAGCTTCAAGCAGACGTTGACGAGCTTTTGCGCACGGGAACGATTGAGCATATGAAGCATAACGAAGAAAGCGAAGTACCCGTAAATTTTAATTCAGACACGGAAAATATCGAAAGAGCCACAGAGGATTTTTCCATAGTGGCAGCCCAACGCGCAAGAAATCAGCGCGATAAGGTTTTTCGTGTCAATGTTATCAGTGGCGGCGACCCCCTTGAAATTTACACCGACCGCGAAGGCGAGGTCATTTTCAAGAAGTATTCTCCCATCGGCGAGCTTGCCGCCTTTGCAAGTCAGTACGCTGAGACCCTGCACAAGACCTGTGGACTGGAGGTCGCCATTTGCGACCGCGACAGCGTTATCGCTTGCGCAGGCATTTCCAAAAAGGAATACAACGACAAGTCTCTTTCCGAGGAGATGGAGCGCATCATGGAAGGTCGTTCCCTTTACGTGGCGGCGCCCAACGAAGACAGAAAGTCCCTTCTGAAGGATGGCGGCACGCATTTTATACACTGCGCCATGCCCATTCTTTCTGAGGGTGATCTGGTTGGGTGCGTCGTTTCGGTCAGGGGAGATCAATCCTCCGCAAACACCATGCTGCCCGATGCAGAATCCAAGCTCATTCAAACCGCCGCGAGCTTTTTGGGGCGGCAACTCGAAAGCTGATCTTATCAAGTAAGCCAAATACCCAAACCTCTGCCACATTGAACCAAAACAGGGCCGACTGAAACAGTCGGCCCTTTGGTTTTGATTGATTATTCTGCGGTCAAACCGGAGCGCTCGATACCTTGTACCAAGAAGTTCTGGCAGAAGCAGTAGAGAACAACCAGAGGCAAGATAATACAAATACCACAGGTGTTTCGGATCGCTGCGTAATACAGGTTTTGACCTGCATAATCCATTTTCAGCGAGCTGGGGATCTCTACGATGTCAGGCATCAGTACGATCTTGTTGGTGGTAAAGAACAGGTTCGTGTAGAAGTCATCCATCCACTGCCAGCAGAAGGCGAACAGGAATACCGTCACCATCATGGGGATAGACAGAGGCAGGATAATGGTAATGAAGGTGCGGAACACGCCCGAACCGTCGATGTACGCGGACTCTTCCAATGCATCAGGCACACCGTTGAAGAACTGGCGCAGCATGAAGATATACAGACCGTTCTTGAAGGCAAGACCCGTAGCAGACAGAATGATCAAAGGTGCGTAGGTGTTGGTGAGACCCAGCGCGTGGTCCTCAAGATTCAGGATCTTGATACCGGCCAGCACCTCGTTGATTGCCTCAAAGCCTTCAATATCAATAGACGCACCGCCGCTCAAGAGGGAGAGAATACCCCAAATGTCGAAGTAACGGAAGCCCATGAACATGGAGAGCTGGAGCGTTTGGTGAGGCACGATCATGGTCAGGATAACCAAAGCCATGATGAGCTTGTTGCCGCGGAATCTGAACTTTGCAAGACCGTATGCGATAACACAGCAGACGAAGGTCTGGAGGATACCACAGATCAAAGAAATGATGAAGGTATTGCGGAAAGCCTGGAAATAATCCAATTCCGTCAGCACGGCTTTGTAGGTGTCGAGTGTAAAGTTCTTAGGGATCAAACGTACCGTCACGTCCACGAAATCCTCGGGAGACATGAAGGAACCGGCGATCTTGGTAAAGAAGGGATACAGCACGACGTAAGAGATACCGATCAGCAGCACGAGGCGGAAAATGTACCACCCGACCTGCTGGAAGAAGTAGAGATTCAGAAATTTCGCCTTCAGTCTCTCCTTCAGAGGTGTTCTTTCGAATTCAACCTTGATCTTGTTCTTGGATTCCTTTTTGATCTTGGGTTGTTGCATATTTACATCCATTGTGCCACCTCCTTACGCGTCACGCTTTTGATAGAAGACAAAAGCAGAGAAGATACCGACAACGACGAGGATGATCAGCACAACGATCAAGAAGTACATCCAAGCCATCGCGGAGGAACGCACCTGACCATCGGTCGAACGATACACCGTAGAGATGTAGGTCATAACCGTATTGGCATCGGTGGTAAAGGAGTCGATGATGGTATAGACACCGTTCACCAGGATCATAGGGCTGATCATGGGGAAGGTGATCTTCCAGAAGGTCTCCCAAGAGGTTGCACCGTCGATACGGCAAGCCTCATAAATGGCGGGCGAGATCGACTGCAAGCCGGCCAGGAAGATCAGCATCTGTACACCGGAACGGTTAACGATACCGTAGATGTTGTTAATCATATCAACAACGTATTCCACAAGATCGGTACCGATCTTCATAGAGGAGAACAGACGGCCGATATCCATAGCGGATACGATCTCGGTAGAAGCGCTACCGCCCGAACCGTCGTTGATACCGGATTCCATCATCGTACCCAGAATGTTCTGACCCTCGATGGACTCCATGATACCGGTAGACAGAATAACGGGGATAAAGAAGATCGCACGGAATGCGGCACGGCCTGCCATCTTCTGGTTCAGAAGAATGGCCATGAACAGGGAGAAAATCAGGATTGCGGGAATGTCGAAGAGGAGCTCGCCCAGACCCGTAATCAGGGTCTGAACGAAGCTGGGATCCTCAGTGAGTGCCCATTTGTAGTTATCAAAACCACACCAAATGAGCTCGTAACCACCACCGGTGATAATTTTCAACTCATGGAAACTCATCCAGATGGAGTTCCAGATGATAGGCAGATAAACGAATGCAAAACCGATCACGAAAGGCAGAACGAATACCCAACCCGCCCGAGCCTTTTTGCGGTCAAGAGACGCGACTTTACGTTTCTTGGCCTTGGGCGCGCTGACCGTTCCCTGAAGATTAGCTTCATTGGTCATATATATTACCTCTCTTTCCTTTCTTGATCAATAATCCACAACAACGTAGCTGAAAGCGGGGATGGTGTACTGGACGCCATCGTAAACCACGCTGACAGAGAAGTTGTTGTAGTTCAGAACGAAGGTTCTGTAAGCATCATAGCTGCCTTCATTGTTGGGGGTACCGTAAGTAACGGCAACAATGCGACCGTCATCGGACAGATACTTGGAAGGATCGTTCTCTTCCTCGTCGTCACCGGAAACGATGGAGCCGATCAAGCTATCGATTTCCTCCTCGGTCATCATGCCTGCGTACTGAGTCACGTACCAACGGAGCAGGGACTTCAGACCCTGACCTGCGGTGAACAGGTCGGCACCGTAAATTTCAGATACGCTGAAGGTGGGCAGCTTGTTAGCACCCAACTCAGAAATCACTGCGGTGTAATACAAGTACTGGAAGTAAGCCTTAAGCTCAGGAACGATTGCCTCACAACGAGCGGCGAAATCCGCGTCGGACTCATCCTTCTGCTGGATCAGGAACTTACTATCCTGCAGATACTCGACGACGCTATTGACGGTTTCATCCAAGTCAATTTCAGCGCCCTTCAAGGTGTCCGAAAGTGCCAGAGCTGCGATTGCGCCTCTCTCGGTATCGATCTTAGCCTTGTTGATGAGATCTGCAATGGTTGTGTTGAAGCGGCTCTTGATCTGGTCAAGTGCGTTCTTCTTCTGAGAATCATTCAGAACGCTCAGGCTACCGATCTCGGGAGCCTCTTCGCCCAGGGAATAACCCTCAAAGCCATTGAGCAGCAGGTAGCAGTAGTAGTCCAGAACGTCATCGGAGATCTTGTTCTTATCGGTTGCTCGATGAGGAATAGCAGCTGCGATAGCAGTGGTCAGGCCAACCACGTTGTTGTCCTTGTTGGCCAGTGCTGCAAGAACCGCATTGTAAACGTCATAAACGTCGGCGTTTTCGGGCAGTTCAGCCGCAACGGCATTCTGCAGAACCTTCACTTCCTCGCGGATCTGAGCATCTGCGGTACCGAGTGCTACATCGTAGTAGAAGTTATCATAAATACGGGTGGTGCAGTCGGTGAGGTAGACGAAGTAGACGTAATCAGCGATTTCTACGTCGCGGTCAACGCCCTCGACAAATGCCAGAGGAGCGAGAACTGCAGTTACGTCAGCAACGACCTTGGCGATGGTTTCATCGGTTGCAGTAGGAACTGCGGCAGCGATGATCTCATCAATTTCCTTGGTTGCCTTTTCGATAGCGGCAGCCATTTCTGCTTCAACGGCATCCTTGGTGTAAGCATAGTTGACATAAGCGGCAATTTCTTCATCGCGGTTTGCGCCATCGGTGAAATCATAAGCCTCAAGGTATGTCTTTACAGCGGCAATGGCGGTTTCCTCGGTATCAGCGGGATCCTTAGCAAGAGCCGCCTTGAGGATCTTATCGACTTCCTTCATTGCAGCCGACAGAGTTACAGCACCCTCTTCCTCGGAAGTTTCGGGAAGATCCAGATGCAGAACGGGAGCCTTTGCTTCAGTTTCAAAGCTGAGGCCGGGAGCCTTGGTGCCAACGATCTTCTGAGCGGCCACAACAGACAGACCCTCCAGGATCTCTGCCTTGACATCACCGTAACCGGTCTTGAGTGCAGCAGCGATCTTATCAACAGAAGCCAGCACCTTAGCATCGCTCATCAGAGCAACGTAAGTTTCGTATGCGGTAGCCTTATCATTGGTGTAGCTGTTCATGAAGCGCTCAACGATCAGCGTCAGGCTATCCTTGGTCATGGAGGAAACCTTCATCACCTTCAGCGTGGTGGTTGTAGTTGCAGGAGAAATCTTATCCAGAGCCTTCTGATAGTAGAGAGCCTCGATGTAATCGCGGAGGTCAGCTCTGAGCATTGCCTCGTCACCGAGGTACTCAACTCTTTCAGTCAGCGTAGAAGATGTCACACGATCGTTGACGATCTTAACGCACTCATCAATCAGCTTGGACATATTCTCTTCGCTGTAGACTGCCTCGAGATCATAGTTGCCGTCCTCAACCTTACCGATCGCGCCGGTGGCATTGAGCAGAGCCTTGTTCACGGCATCCTGAATCTTCTTGGTTACAGCGGAGATATTGTTGGTATTGGAAGTTTCCTTACCATCCTGGAAGCGCTTGGGATTGAACTTCAGCGTGGGAATAACGCTGTTGTCCGGGAGAGCGGACAGACGAGCCATGAGCATGGTCAGGTAGTAATCGATCAGGTGTTCATCGACTTCGCTGAATTCGCCGTCAGCGGCTTCATCAGACATCGAAGGATCGAAGGTGTAAATGTCGCTCAAAAGCTCTCTCATGTAGGTCACGAGACCCTTGACAGAGGACTTGGGATCATCCAGACCGTACTTTTCAACCAGATCGGTATCAGACAGATCCTTGTTTGCCTCCAGATAACGGAGGAGCTCCAGATCATTCATGGTGAGACCGTAGGTCTGATCCTTGATCATGTCGTAGATGTTCTCCATCTTACCAACGGTCGTATCCTGACCGTCGCCGTAAGTATTGAGAATGAGCTGCGTGATGTGGGTATGCAGGAAGGTATCGAGTTCAGCCTTCTCTACAGTCATATCGAAGGTGATACCCAGCTTCTGCTCCATCATGCTCTTGGTGGAAGCAAGCTGAACAGCGATCTCGTCGATGATGCTCTGGGGAATGCCGTCGGTAGAGTTGATCAGAAGCTGACCTTCCTCGGCATCAACCAGCAGCTTGCTGAGGTTTTCGTATGCATTCTCGGTCACAGCAATGACACGGGAAATGTTACGGATGTAGGTGAGCAGCTGAGCTCTTGCCTGCTTACGGGAGGTCTCGGCGGACTTCAGCTGAGCTTCCAGTTCAGCCTTCTCTTCCTCGGAAGCACTCTCATAGCGAGCCGTGACGTCCTTCAGAACGGCATCAGCCTCAACGAAGGTTGCATAGCGGCGCTCGAAGCTTCTTTCACCGGTAACGTACAGGTAAGCAGCACCGCTCATACCCGTGTAGTTGTCAAGGCAGAGCTGGATGAAGGCCTTAGCCTGCTCCTCGGTGCTGGCGATCTTGTCGCGGGCATCGGCAACGGCTTCGTTTCTAAGCTTCTCTTCATACTCGGCCTTGTTGTTCTGGTAGTCCAGAACGGCGTTGTAATCGTCCATGATATCCTTGTAGAGCTCATCAACGTCAGGTACACGCATACCGGACAGGAACTCATGGCCAACGATCAGCTTATCCTGCAGATCCTTGGTAACGGTGTTGAGGTCGTTATAGATCTCGACAACGTCATCGAACCAGATATCATAACGAATGGAGTAATACTGGCTGGTCAGGAAGTCTTCCTTCAGAACCTGCGTGTTCTGATAGGAAAGCGTGAAGTAAACAGCAGCACCGTTTTCGATTGCCTTCAGCTTTGCGTAGTTGAGGTCACCCTCCATGTTCAGGGGAGAACCTGCAAAGTTGGCATAGCCGTGCAGAACGACGCCCAGGAAAGGAACGCTGTAGCTTGCGCGGATGTAACGGCTGGAATCCAGGGGAGCGCCCAGAATGTGATCGACGAACTGCCAGGTGTAAGCGTTACCGCCGTTGACCATGACTTCGAGGTTAGCGCCCTTTTCGGAGGTGAAGTACTCGAGAGCCTGCTGTACGAAGCTCTTGGAGTCCTCACGGTTGTAAGGTTCGTCCTCATCAAAGTCGGAGTTCAAGGAATCACCGAGGGATGCAACCGAGATACCCGAAACGTTATCATACGTGAGGTAGTTATCCACGAGCTTCTCATAGAAGTGGCTGAAGTATGCGGGAGAGATCGCCAACTGGAAGTAGCCCGTGTGTCTCTGGCGGGTAGCCAGGTAGAGACGCTTACTGGTGTAACGGTCGTCGATGGTTCTGACTGCGTGCTTGCGGAGGTTCAGACCGTCGAAGAGACCGTCGGTAAAGCGGTAAACGTAAGAGAAATCAAAATCAGGGTAAATGCCGAGGTTTGCGTTCTGGCTCATCTCGTCAACCTGCTTTTCGAACGCGGCATATTCTTCGTCGGTTTCGAAAATCTCATTCTCTTTTGCATAATCCTTCAAAACGTCATAGTTGCCGTCGTTGATGGAGCTTGCGAAGTCAATCAGCTCCTGGAACTTGGTTTCCTTGCTGACAGACTTTTCCCACTTCAGCTTATAGGGCACATCGGAGAAGAAACCGCCGTTGGCGTGACCTGTCAGCTTGAAGTTGATGTTGTTGACACCCTTAGCCGCGAGCTCAGCATACATGGTCTGAACGTCTTGGAAGGTTGTCAGCGGCTTCATGACCTCCACAGGGATGGACATGATCTTTTCTACGGTCTCAATGGTACCGAATGCCTCGATGTACAGAGGAATATCACCGGAGGTCTGCTCCTCGGTCAGGGGAGTCAGGACGCCCTTGTCCACGAGGTAGTCACGGTAAGCCATTGCCATACCCAGCCAGGTAGCATCATACCAAGAATCCGCAGGCAGCTCCTTCTGCTCGGCAATGCCGGAGTCGGTCAGCATGACGTAGTGGATCTTGTAGTTACCGACGTACTTACGGGTAGAAACGACCGTCCAGTCGGTAGCGGTACCAACCGAGATTGCGTCTGCCATGTTGTACGTATCCTGAGGTCTGGGGTAGAAGCTCATCTGGATCGAGTCGTAAGGATGCTTTACACCCTCGTGCTTGGTTGCGATCTCGGCCATTGCGTCGCCTTCTTCGATGATAGCGACATAACCGCGATTGACGATGTTCTCTTCTGCATCGACCAAGCCTGCGATCAGCTTATTATACTGGGTCAGAGAAGTGGGCAGCGCGGTGAGCTCGCCGTTCTGGTACTTCTTCAGGATGTCATAGACCATACCGTTGATGGTCGTGGTTTCGGTTTCACCCGAAGACTCATTGAATTCGTTAAAGTCATAGTATCTGGTCTTTTCGACGATACCGAAGACAGGATAACGAACAGTCTGCTGGTAAGTACCGGAGATCTTGTGGTACGCGTAGTCGGTACCGTAGACCTTGCTGGCAACAGAGTTGCTGGTTACGTCCACGAGGTCCTCAAAGGCAAACAGCGCGCCCGAACCATCGGGGAAGAAGGTGTAACCGTCGTAAGCAATGTTACCTGCGCCCATGTAAGGCAGGACGCAAATGCTTTCGAGCTGGAACTTGGACTCGTTGAAGCGGATACCGTTTGCGGGGAGACGGACAGAGAAGCCGTCCTCGCCGAGGGTATACTCCAGAGCCAGCTTAAAGAGGGGAGGATTCTCATCTTCACTCTCATACTCGGTCATCTGGTGGTCAACGTCCATTTCCTCGTAGGAGTAGTTAGGACAAGCGGTCTTGATGTCCTCCTCGCGCTTCTCAAGCTCGACGGTGGTAGCCGTGGGGTCGAAGACGTAGATGTTCATATCGGAAACCACGGGGTAAACCGACAGAAGGTCATCCTTCAGACGGTCAGAGGAGCAGAACTCCAGACCCTTGAGCTGGTAGTAGGACATGAACTGCTTGAAGTAGAAGTTCTCTTCGTTATTATCGTAGTACTCAAGCAAGGGGGCGCGGATGAGCGTCTCGAAACGGGACTGCTCGATCATACGGGGAACGAGGCGTCTTGCTTCCTCACGACCAATGGTGTACTCCACACGGATACCGTTCTTGATGTTCTTGACCTTGATCTGGTCACGAGCAGCAGCGTATTCGTAGCTGAAATACTCCTTAGGACGGCCGTTTTCGGTATAGCGGACGATGATCTGAGACATCAACTCCATCTTAACGCTTTCCACAGCGGTGGTAGCGCCAATGTCATAGGGGTTGGTGAACAGGATCTGACCGGAAGTCAAATCCTTTACGGCTACCTCACCGGAGTTCTGATCCGCATAGAGCTGGTAATTGCCCTTGGTGGTCATCAGCTTCATGGTAGCCAGCTTCTCTTCGGGGGTGGCAAAAACCTGATTGAGGTAATCGGTCTTCACCTCGTCAACACCCGTGCCGGTTTCGGTAGAGCTCTCAGACTCAGCCGCAGAAACCGTGAGGAAGGAGAAGCAAGTCAGCGTGCCGCACAACATGAGAACAGCTAAGAGCAGGGATATGAACTTTTTCGTAAATTTCATTATATCTTTCTCCTATCTGCGTTATAGTCTGTACTGAATTTCTGTGACGATGTTGGTGATCAAGCTGACGATCTTTCCGATCAGAGTGGTAAACAGGACTGCTACGAACATGATGAATACCATGGCAACAATGGTACCGAGGAAGGTAATCACGTTCTTACCCATAGAGTAGTCGTGCGTGACCATGGTGCCGAAGAATACGAGCAGACCCAGCCAGATGAAGGCCAGCGTGCCAATGAAGCCGATGATATCGACCTCGGTGGTAATACAGAAATTGGAATAAATGGTTGCGGGGATAATGAGCAAAGGCAGGGGAGCCAAGCTGTAAGAGGTTGCGATAAAGATATCCTTGAAGGAGCCTTCGCCCTCAAACAGGGTGGTCAGACACCAGTTTGCCAGCACGAACAGGAACAGAGGAACGAGAACGCCCAGCACCTGTGCCCAAACGCTTGCAAAGCCGCCGTAGGGATCCAGGAGGTAGCCCTGACCGATGGCCTGATAGTAGAACGTGACAATGGCAAGGAGGATGTAGAAGATTGCGCCTCTGATGGAGCCTCTCTTTTCATGCTTCAGATCCCAGAAACCGTCGAACGGGTGGAAGATCAGGTGGAATGCGTATGCAAGCTCCTGACCGAAGGTTCTCTTCTTACCCGAGGTGGCAACCTTCTTGTTGATCTTAGCCATCCAGCGGAAGAAGAACAGCACGGCAAGGATCAAACCAACGATGATCGCGATCAGAAGGAGGAAGTAAGTAGACATCCATTCCTTACGGATTTCCTTGTAGGAGTTGGACCAGTTGGCCGTGTCGTAAGCAGACTCGAAGTAAGTCAGGGAGTTGGCGTAGTCCTTGTTACGGTACATTGCCTGACCGATACCGACGTAAGCCGAGTCAAAGTTGGAGTTTCTCTTCAGAACCTCGGTCCAAAGATCAATGGCGAGGTCGAAGTCCTGAGAAGCCTCTGCGGCGATAGCATCCAGAAGGATATTACCGTACTCTGTTCTCTGGTAGACCGTGATGTTATCGTTGGTCTTATCCAGGATCAGCATATTGGTATCCTGATATGCAATGGCCTCGATGCTGGCGAGGTTACCCAGCATGGTACCGCTGTCACCGAAGGCGAACAGGAGGTTACCGTTGAAGTCGTAGGTGTAGATACGGTTTCTGCTTTCGTCGATGATGGACCAGGTGTCCAGAGGACCGACGGCAGCGTCGATGACACGGGAAACGCCCGTAGCGATCTGCGCACCGTCCGTAGAGGTACCTGCCATGGTGGTGTAGTCAATTTCACCGGCGGGGATCCAGAAGCCGTTACGTCTCATGATCTCATCACCGTTGGCGTTGAGCAGCTTAACGGGAGAGTAGATACCGTCCTTCGCACCGCTGGTGATCGCAGAGTTGACGTTGGCTTCATCAATGGTGGAAGTGGTTACGTAAACGAGACCCTTATCGCGGTTGATCGCGATGTTGTTAAACTCGGTAGAAACGAGCTGCTCCTGCTGCTCTCTCTGCTCATCAGTCTGGAAACGACGCCAGATGATATCCCATGCGGAGATAGCAACCTGCTGAGCACCGATAAATCCGGTGAACTCGCCTTCATCCGTCATAACGATGATACCCTGATAGGTAGTAGAAGAAACGACGTAAAGTCTGTTGTAAGCGTCCACTGCCATAGCAACGGGCTTATAAACCGAGTCGGTATCGAACAGGGAGGATTCGGGTTCTTCGATGATCTTGACGAACTTACCGTTTTCGTCGAACACGACGATACGGTTAGAGCCGGTATCGCAGACCCAGATGAGCTTATCGTACTTGTCGTTGGGTTCGCTGACGAACACGCCCTGAGGAGCGGACAAGCTATCGGGAACGCCCTGGTCGTTGGAGAATTCGGCGATGGTGAACTTCACCTTGTAGTAGCGGTCCAGAACCACGATACGGTTGTTACCGGTATCGGCGATATAAACGTTCTGTGCCAGGTCGGTGATCATATCACCGGGGGTCTCGATCGGAATATCCAGACCCATGTCATCCGAATCTACCGTCTTGAGTGCGGTGTACGCATCGGGGGAATAGAGGGGGTCGCCGTCAATATCATAGACGTAGGTCTGATACGCGGAGCCTGCGGCGGTGGGGACCACCAGAAGGGTGGCCACCATCATCACAGCAAATGCGAGGCAGAGTATTTTTTTCATAGATGTTTTCTTCATATTATATACTCACCTCCGTTAATCCTTCATACCGCTGGAGCCCATGGTTTCGATGATGTTCGACTGAGAAATGACGAATACCGTGATCGGCACCAGCATCATGATAACCTGCGCGGCACCTGCGGCACCCTGACGCTTGATACCACCTGCCAGGATCTGACCGATGGCGTAGTTGAACGATTTGAACTGTTCGGAATAGATATACATGGAAGCGCCTGCGTTCCACAGACCCTGGAAAGAGTAGATGATCAGGGTCAGCCAAGCGGGCTTAACCATGGGCATGGCGATGACCCAGAAGGTCTTGAACTCACCCGCACCGTCGAGTCGGGCGGATTCAAGCACCGAGTCGTTGACGTTGGTATCCATGAACTGCTTCATGAGGTACAGACCAAGGGAGGAGCACCATGCGGGGACGATGATTGCAAGGTAGCTATCCAGCCAACCCAGAGCAGACATCAGAATGAACTGGGTGATGGCGGTAACGGTTGCGTTAAACATCAGGGACATCTGTACGGCCTGGAACATGAGATCGCGACCGGGGAATTTGATCTTAGCCAGTGCGTAAGCTGCCATGGAGGCGAGCAGGAGGTGTCCGAAGGTACCGGCGATGGAAGTCAGCACGGTATTGAAGATGTAACGGGAGAAGGGCACCCAGGAGATGTTCATCAGCGTGAACAGGTCACGGTAGTTCTTGAACGTGGGAGCCATAACGTAGAAGCGGGGAGGATACATCCAAAGCTCATCCAGGGGCTTCAGGGACTGAATCACCACGTAATACATGGGAAGGAACATGAAGACACCCAGAAGGATCAGGATGATCGAAATACCCGCGTCGCCGCCCGCGGAGCGGGCGAGGACGACCTTATGTTTTCTTGTTCTTAATTTTGCCATATCTTCACCTCATCAAGTACCAAGCTTGGAAATAATCCGCTTGACCAACATATTGGCACCGATCATGATCAGGAACAGGATAACGGCGATGGTTGAGGAATAACCGATCTCGTAACGCTGTCCACCGTAGTCCTCCAGGTGGTGCATGATGGTGTGGGCACAGTAGTTGACCGAGGGGAAGCCGGCCAGCGCCGTAACGATACCACCGAAGCCGAAGGAACCGGTGATTGCCATGATTGCACCGAACATAAGCTGGGGCTTCATGGAAGGCAGGGTGATGTAGTAAAGCTCCTGCCAACGGTTACGGACACCGTCCACGGCACCTGCCTCAAACAGGGAGTGGTCGATACCCTGCAAACCTGCGATAAACGCAAGGAAGGAGGTACCGAGGGACGTCCACAGAGAAACGATGATACAAAGGGGCATGACGTATGTTTCGTTCTGGAAGAAGGCGATTTCGGTTTCGATGATGCCCATTTCCAGAAGGATTGCGTTCGCCCAACCCTGAGAGTCGGAGGCGAACAGGGTACCCCAAATCAAGTACACCTGACCGGAAATGGAGGGTGCATAGAAGACCAGGGTGACCAGAGCACGGATCTTGGGGGGCAGCTCGTTGATGAACCACGCGACCAAGAAGGACATGAGGTAGGAGGTAGGTCCTACGATCACGGCGAAGATGAAGGTGTTCTTACAGGCGATGAGAAATACGTCGTCGTCAAAGAACAGAGTAACGTAGTTTTTCAGCCAGACGATGTTGGGCGTTTCCAACATATTAAAGTCTGTAAAGCTGATGAAGATAGACAGGACCACGGGAACGATGGTGAACAACGCGAACAGGATCATATAAGGTGCGACCATGAGGTAAGCAACCCAGTTCTGGCGCATTTCCTTAAGCTTCCACTGCAGCATCGTCATGTCGCCATGATTCTTGGCCCGTTTTGCAGCTTTTTTAGTAGCCATTTACTCTCTTTCTCCTTTATAGAAATGTAGGTTTTTCAGGGGATCGGATCAATCCTTGGTATAGATAGCGATGTCTTCGAGATACTCTGCCGTGATACGCAGGAGCGTCACGAACTCGTCGCTGTTCTTATAAACCTCATAAGAGTAACACTTACGCATGTCTCTCTTTTCTTCCTTGGTGAGCGTGGTATCTCTCATATCATAGCCCATGACCTTGACCTTATCTGCCCAGAACTTGGAGCCGGTCTCGGAGGGCTTGGATGCTGTGGGATCGTAATCGGTGTCCAGCGCCATATATTCAGTCCAAGCAGCGGCAGCAGCCTCATTGACGGTTGCCTTGTCGTCGCTGGTGATGGCTGCGGCGATCTGGGACAGAAGCGCGTCATACTTCTTGTCGTAGCCGTTGCTTTCCTTCATGGATTCGATCAGCTGTTCGACCTGTGCGGTACGCTTGGTCAACAGATCCTTATAGTCAATCGTACCGTCGCTGAGGGTCTCCAGACCGAACTCAGCACGTTTACGTGCGATCTCCTTGTTGATGGTATTGATGTGGGTCATCAGGGAGTCGGAAGGATCAGCACCGTCGTTGTAGGCGCTCAGGAATGCGAAGTTGGTGTAACGGTCGATGATGTAAGCACCGGGGTAGTTGGGAATTGACGCCAGGTTGTTGAACTGGAGCTGAACCTGCGTCATTTCCTTGGTGGTCCAAGGCAAGCTGCTGAGAGCAGCCTTGTTTGCAGTTGCCTGCTTACCGGAGGGACCCAGGATCGCAACCATTTCGTTGGCATAGTCGATCTGGCACTGCTCACCGGTATACCACTTCATGAATTCCCAAGCCTTGGGCTGCATCTCTTCTTCACAGCCGTTGACCATGACGCAAGCAGAAACTGCGGAAATGGACACGTTGTTGATGATGGGATCGCCGTTTTCGTCGTAACCGTTGATTTCACCGGGCAGGGGCAGGAACTCCCACTTACCCTGAATTTCGGTTGCGAAGATCTTCAGCTGGTTGTAAGTACCGACGTAGTCGCCGATGATGATGGGCATTTCACCGGTACGGAAACGGTTAGCTGCATTATATACATAAGGGAAGGAATACATCGTAAAGAGGTTACACATCTTCTCGAAGGAAGCAAGCGCGAGCTGGGAGTCCAGATTGATGCGCATACCTTCATCGGCGAAGAGGTCACCGCCCTGCTGGTACAGGAAGATCTTGTAGTCGGTAGAAAGACCGATCTGCATGTTGTTTGCCTGCAGGGTAGGAATGGCAGCCATGACGTCATCCCAGGTCTTGGGAATTTCAAGACCGAGGTCAGCAAGAATGTCGGTTCTCAGGAACATCATGGGGAAGCTCTGCACTTCGGGCAGACCGTAGTAATGGAGTACCTCGTCGGCGTCCTCGATACAAAGCACCATCATAGCAGCTTCGTTGAAGTTTTCTTTGGCTGCCTCGAAGTCCTCGAAGCGGTCAACGTTCAGAAGTGCGGAACGGATTGCATAGTTGATAACGTCGCCTTGCGCGCGTCCCAACGAAACGTCAGGACCCGAGCCCGCAAGGATGGAGGGCAGGAGCGTACCGCCTGCGACCAGCTTAAGGTCAACAGAGATACCGGTATCGGGAGTGAAGCCGTTGTTCACGAGGTTACGAAGCACCTGAGACTGGTCACGCGCGGTTTCCATCCAGACCTCAATGCTGCCCTCACCGGTCTCGGTCAGAGCGCCCATGCTGTCGTAGTCACGGAAGAAGGACTGGAAGAAGCCGCCGATCTCGTGAACGAGGCTCTGCCAGAAGTTAGGCTCAGCCTTGGGATGCTCAGCACCCTTGGGTTGAATCATAATGTAGTCAAGCTGGAGAGGCTGGGTCTGTGCGTCGGACAGGAAGGTACCCAGCGTACCGATGTTGGTCTTGAGGTTTGCAAGGTTCTTAGCAACCTCGTCATCGTCGGTACCCATCTCTTCGAGAAGTCTTGCGATCTTCTCCAGGGTTGCCACGTTAGAGGACTTATCGCCGGCCAGCTCGGTGAGCTCTTCAGCCAGAGCATACAGGTTACGGGACTGGATGACCATTTCCTTCATAACGTCGGGCATGACCTGAGTAAAGCCGTAGTCACGGTAGGAGTCGGGAGAGGTACCTGTCAGCTTGATGATGTTCAGGTAGCACTCGTTGATCGCGGTCAGAGAATCCTCAGCGCGGCGGACGAGGTCGCCCATCTTACCGAGCGTTACCTCGAAGCGGACGGTGTAAACAACGTCCTTTTCAAAGTAGACAGCGTAGGTAACGTCGTCATCCTTCTTATTGATCTCACCGTCATCGTTGCTGTCGTACTGTACGCCGCTCGAAAGGCCGGTAACCTGCCAGGAAGCGCTGTAGTCGTAAACCAGCTTCTGTGCCTCTGCAAAGGGAACGCCGTCGTAGTAGCCGGGGTCATTGGGAGCGGGCTTGCCCTCGCCGACCTCACTGTACAGATACATGGCACGGCAGGTATACATACCGTCCAGCACGTCCTGCTTGAAGCGGGACACGATATCGTACATACCCGCAGTCTTCACCACGAAGGTGTATTCAACATACTGACCCGCAGTTGCCCACTTTTCACCGCCCAGCGTATTCAGGACGGAACGGGTAACGTCGGAGGGAGAGTTGATCGCGCAGGAGCGATCCTCGGTGGGATAAATGGTCTTACCCGAAGTAGCGGAGGATTCCTCTGCCTCGAGCTTGATATAATCCTCACCGATCGTGTCGGCATACTTACCGAGCGCCTTTACATAATCATCATAGGAAGGAACGTCCTCTGCAGGATACAGAGAGATGCTCTTGATGTACATAGCTTCGTTCTGGCCCTCAAGCGTCAGCTTACGGGTTCCCTTTTCCAGAGCGAATTCAAATACATCGGTGTAATAACCCGAAGAATCGCGGAGGTAGTAATCCATCTTCTTGGGCGCGTTCACAGCCGTAGGACGGATCTCGTTACGGTTGATATCCTGCGTAAAGAAGCGAACCTCGTATGTATCGCAGAACTCGCGCATAGCTTCCGTCATGTACTGGGGGAAAGTAATGTAGACTTTTCCACCCTCGGTCGTGATTTCGGAACCGGCATCCGTAAAGCCGGCAGCATCAGCAGCCTCGGCAACGCTGTCAGCGGATGCATCCTCGGGCTCGATCACTGCGGCTGCATACTGGTTGACCCAGTTCTTGGGCAGCGTCAGGAATCTTGCCTCAGCAAAAGGCACGGCATCGTCGATCTTGAGAATACGCTCAATGGAGGTGGAGCGGTTGTTCTCAAAGGGATAGTACTCGATCTTGATCGCGTACTTGGCGGTCTCGGGAACCTCAACCGTCCAGGTCACTTGACCATCCTGAGGGGTAAACAGGACCTTGGTCCCGTCACTCATCTCAGCTTCCGTAAAGTCATCGTTGACAACGACCACTTCCGCATAATCCAGCGCGTTGATGGTCAATGTTTCCTTAGCTTTAGGGACATCTTTGTTTTTTGCTTCATACTCATCGTACGAAATTGCGTTCAAAAGCTCCTTCAGATCGGCCAGAGATGTATCTGTAACCGAACCGTCGGATGCTTTATCCGAAGCAGACGCAATGACCGCATTGCCGCCGAAAAGCATGATAAATGCAAGCAAACCGGCAATCAGTCTTTTAAATTTCGTTCCCAACATTCAATTTTCCTCCTGGTAAATTTTTCGGGAAACGACCCGGGAAAGAGCCGCTTCCTCAGGGTATGTTGCTGCCGTCAGCATACCACAGATGCGATATCCGCCTCGAACCTCTCCTGCGCGTCCGCCAAAATCCGGCTTCCCGGCAGTCGGACGGCACGGATTTCCGCAGAGGGAGTGCGAAAATCTACACCGTTTTCAGCCGAAAATTCTTTCCGACATGCCCGAAAAAGGCATGGCGAAAGCGCGGACATAAGTGTGGCAGGCGAGGCAGGATCGACCGTCCCAACCCCCGGAAAAGGCGGAAAAAGACGCTTGCGAGCTCCATTTCCCGCAAACGTGAGAATCTTCTTTTGGGAGGCTTTACGGCCGGTCAAATCACTCAAAGCGGTTGCAAAACACCCTAATTTGACCCTTGCATGATACCACAAAAACCCGAAATTGTCAAGTGGCGAGATGCTTTTATACATTATAGGAGCGGCGTTTTTGACCCCTTATGAGCCGTTCACAGTTTGTTCAAGGTTGTCTTTTCCAAGGCGCGCATTTTCCACTTGCGTTCACTCGAACGTGTGATGAATCCGCTTTTTTGAATGCATTGTATCGTTTTCGTTATTTTTTTGTGTTCGTTCACTTTTTGTTTTTCGTTTATTCGCAATTGTTTACAAATACAGGATGATTTGTTTACGTTTTTCACATTAAAAAATCACTTTTCTACCACTTAAAACACAGAATTGCCGTTAACGGTCACTTGAACGCTATGTGAAAATTGCACAATTTTCGGCCTCTTTTTTCTACACCTTGGCAAACTGCACAAACTTTTCAGAGCGGTGTCAACTTTGTCAACAAAACGGTTCTAATGATTTCTTTTAGCCATGTGTTTGATTTTTTTCTTTCTCTCGTTCCGCCTCTTGCAATGCGTCGCCGAATGTGTTATACTATACGCACAAGCTACACGAAAGGCAGTACACATCATGCAAGATACACACGCAAACCTCAAGCCCACCTACCCCGTGGCCATCATCACCGAAAAGGGCGAGAAGCTCCTCAGAGGAGGTCACGTCTGGGTCTACGCCGACGAGGTCATCTCCCTTGACCAAACGCCCGAGAACGGAGAGACTGTCGCCGTTCGCTCCGCGAAGAATAAGTTCTTGGGGCTGGGCTTTTTCAACGCCAACTCCAAGATCCGCATCCGCCTGATCACCCGCAACGCCAACGACGTCCCCAATGAGACCTTTTGGGCACGACGCGTGGGATATGCGCTCGCCTATCGGTATTCGGTCATGGGCGAGACGGATTTCAAGTGCTGTCGCCTCATCTTCGGAGAGGCCGATTCCTTCCCCGGGCTGACGGTGGACAGATTTGAAAATATCCTTGTGGCAGAAGTACTTTCCATGGGTATGGAAAAGATTTTGGACTGGGTGTTCCCTGCCCTGGTGACCCAACTCAGGGAAACATACGGCGCGGAGATCGACGCCGTCTACCTCCGCAACGACATGGCCATCCGCACCCTGGAGGGTCTGCCCCGCTTCGAGGGCTACTACACCCACCCGTCCCTGTCCCTCAAGACCGACACAGACGGCCTTGACGGCACCACCAAGATCAACGAAAACGGCATTATTTACACGGTGGACTACGTGGGCGGTCAGAAGACCGGCTTTTTCCTGGATCAGAAGTACAACCGCCGCGCCATTCACGCCGTTTCCAAGGGTCGCCGCGTGCTGGATTGCTTTACCCACACAGGCTCTTTTGGCCTCAACGCCGCCATTGCGGGGGCCGCTCACGTCACCTCGGTGGACATCTCCGAGGATGCCTTGAAAACCGCCGCCGAGAACGCCGCGCAAAACGGGCTTTCGGACAAAATCACCTATGTCAAGGCTGACGTTTTTGACTATCTCCGTGCCCTTGCCACGGGTCGCGGCGCAGCTCCCTATGATTTCATTATCCTCGACCCGCCCGCCTTCACCAAGAGCCGCGACACCCTAAAAAACGCCATCAAGGGCTATCGGGAGATCAATGCCCTGGCCATGAAGCTGCTGCCTCGCGGCGGGTATCTGGCCACCTGCTCCTGCTCTCATTTCATGACCGACACCTATTTCAAGCAGATGCTCCACAACGCCGCCGAGGACGCAGGGGTGTCTCTCCGACAGATCGAGGCGCGTCAGCAAGGGCCCGATCATCCCATCCTTTGGAACGTGCCCGAGACGGATTATCTGACTTTTTACATCTTCCAAGTGGTATAACGCCACATATATTCTATGTATTGTTAATTATTCAATTCATTGTTAATATAAATTGAGCAAAGAACCCGACGCTTTCGCAGTGATGCTTGCGTCGGGTTCTTGTTTTTTGTAGGGGAGACGTTGCGCCTCCCGCCTGTATTCATACGCCGGTTTCGGGAGGGGAGACCCCTCCCCTGCGATCAAAACACCGCCACCTCGGAGAGCTTCTCCATGATGGCCTTCATGCGGGGATGATCGTGGTAGGCGGCGTAAGCCTCGCCCTTAAAATCCCGCAGGAGCAGAGCAGAGTCGTTTTCGGTATAGTCCTTGTAGGCAGAATCTACAGAAGAAGTCAAACGGTTGACCATAAAGGCGGTGTACTTACCATTGACTCTCGTATCGTATTTGATCGCGTGCTCGGCGGCCTTTTCAAAGCTATCGAACATCTCATCCACTTGCCCCAGCCACATATAGTTGTTGCCGAGACGGTGATAGAGGTCAGAGACACGGCAATGGTAAAAGCCGTAATTCTCATCCGGATAAAGCAGCTTGAAGCAGTCCAGCATAAACTGGCGGCATTTGATCGCGTCCTCGGGCCCATATCCTCCCTGCCACGTCATGATGTTTGTCGCCAAATACATATGATCTAAGAAACTTTGAAGGAGATACTGACAATGCTCAACCGCCTCGTCTCCTTCCAAAATATTGATCAGTAGCATGTCACAACTGACGCCCATGGAATCAGCCATATGTGCGTATTTCTTCGCGGTTTGTTTATCCCCTTTCATGTGGTGAGTAAAAGAAAGACACTGAATGGCTCCGCCTCGCAATCCGTTGTCGGTAGACTCATCCAAAATACGCTCACCAAGCGCAATGATCTCGTCGGCGTTTTCGGTCATGTTTTCAGCTCTCAGCGCATACATCAAGTCATACACCAAACGCATCTCATTGGGGAATTCAACCAAGGCCTCCCGCATCAGCGCGACTCGCTCGGCACTCTTGCCCTCGCGGAACAGGGCAGCATCCTTCTCTTCATATGCCTCGATCTTCTTCTCTCGCTCCGCTTGCCCCACGCCCAAAAGCTCGTCGATGCTGACGTTATAATACGCGCTGATGTGGGGCAGAAGGGTGATGTCGGGATAGCCCTCGCCTCGCTCCCACTTGGACACCGCCTGCACCGTGATCCCCAGATGATTAGCCAGATCCTCCTGGGTGTTGCCCTTTTTCTTTCTCAGCTTTTTCAGTTGTTCGTTTAACGTGATGTTCATAAGACACCTTCCTTAAAAAAGTAACAAGCGCTTGTTCTGATATAATTATACCAGATGACAAGCGCTTTTTCAATAACCGCGTTGTTCAGTTTGGGTTGATTTTTTGAACGGGTGGTTGAATTTTACTTCTGCGTCAGCAGCCGCTTGGTAGCACTTCCATCGGTGGAGAAGGTGATCTCCCCGTTGTAGGTGTAATAGGCCGCCGCGCCGGATGCCCGTATGGAGGTCACGAGTCCTGCCTCCACCTTATCCTCGATATCGGTGCAGACCACGCAGTAGCGGGGTCGAACAGCCGAAAGGCTTGCGCCCAGATGCTTGTCGTAGCTGCCGTGGTGCGGGGTCTTGACAAGGGCATAGGTGGGGTATTCCCCTTCGGCGAACAAGGCGTTGAACTCTGCCATACGATCCGCCTCGGCATCTCCCAAAAGGAGCATGGAGGTTTCGCCGAAGTAAACAGACGTAATCAGGGAGAAGTTATTCTCCTCCACCGCCGCATCGGGGCTGTCATGTCCCAGCACCTCTCCCGAAGGATACAGGTGGGTGGGGTTGATCCACAGGCGGCCGTAGTCCAGGGTGATCTCCACGTCCTCGGTGACGCGGAGAAGGGTGGTTCCCTCCCCTTTCGCCTCAATAGCCGACATCATACTGCGGTACAGCCCCGAATCGCGGACGTAGTCGGGAACGTAGATATTCGTCACGGCGAAATCCTTGATGATCCCCGCCGCAGAGCCGATGTGGTCGTTGTCGAAGTGGGTGATGATGAGATAGTCGATGGTGGTGATGCCGTGACCTGTCAGCTTGGCCTTCAGGGCACTGTAGTCATCGCTGTCGGCTGTATCCACCAGCACCACGGTATCGTCCATGCGCAGAAGGATAGAATCCGACTCACCCGTTTTCAAAAATTCGGCGTGCATGACGTGGGGCGCGTCCTTAAACATTTCTTCGGGGTCGTTGCCGCCGATCTCCAAGGACGAGCCGCTCGTAACGGCTTCGGTGCCGAGGGTCAGATGTCCCGGGCCGGGGGAAACATCCGTCGTTGATGCTTCGCTTTGAAGTGGGTCTTGGGTGGTCTTCCCATCTCCGCGCGTACCGATGCTGCCGTCGGGATTGAGCACCTGATCCGAACAGCCGACGAGGACAAGTGCCGCAAGGCTAAGGCTCAGAATGCATTTGAGCATGGGCTTCAGAAAATTCATAGCTTGGATTCCTCCTGTGATTTCAGTGGGCAGACGTTTTCAAGCGATTGTCCGTATACCGCCTCAGCGAGCAGAATGTACGGAAACGTATGGAGCAACAGCGGCACCAGAACGGCAAGCATGGAGAGCAAGAACCACCCTGCCAGAGACAGCCGCATCAAAAGCGGTGTTGACGCGCGTCTCGGCGTAGATCTGAAAGCGTCCGAAAGCGCGAACAACGGTTGCTCGGGATGCGCAAATACCAAATAAGCGAGTCCTGCACCACGGGCATTCCACAGCGCCAGCCCCAGCAATGCAAGGCAAGCCGCGGCGATCGCCAGCATCCAAAGTACAACGCACAGGATCAGCGGACAGTATTTCCCCAAGAGGGGCAATCCCCGAACAGCGCCCCACAGAATCCCCACAGGAGGCAGGAGCATCAGGATCAGGCGAAACAGCGCACGGATACCAACGTACAGCGTGCGTGTATAGGCGCGCCACGAGGTAAAGGGATAGAGACATTCCCAAGCGCCGATTGAAGTGGCCGTGTCTTCGGAGTCACGCACCATCAGCACCGCCATACGGTAGAGCCCGCACAGCAAGGGCAACGCGATCAGCAGGGCGTTTGCGCCCCAAAGTACGCCGCGCAAAATCACCAGCCACGCCATGTTTTTCACGTCCGTAAAGTACGACAGCGTGTAGATGAGAAACGACAGGCAATCCAGCATCATGGGGACGGCGAGGCTCAAAAAGATCACCAACAGCTCTGCAAGGATCAGCTGCAGGCGGTGTTCCCTCCCCGGAAGATTCAGTAGAAGCTTGGCCTTGCGCTTTGCCTGCGATGCGGCAAGCACGGGAGGAATACAGGCAGGATCTGCCTGCTCTTCCGCAGGGTCGTAAAGCTCCTTGCACACAGGAACGCGGGATATGCCAAGGGGTGTCGGTTGCGTATGCTTCACGGCAGATACCTCCTTTCAAAGAATTAAATGGTTGTTTGCCGCAGAGCGGCGGCCAATATTGCGGTAGACTCTCCCAAACGAGGATGTATCCCCGAGGGGGAGTATATGTTGTTTATGGGCTTTTAACCAACGTGGCCGTAGGGGAGGCCCTGTGTGGCCTCCCTCCAAAAAGATTGTTGACCCACAAGGGTTTTGTCGATGTCGGGACGACGGGCGACCACATAGGGTCGCCCCTACAGAAAAATCACAAACCTGTCAAGAATCATTTGCAAAGGTCATTGTCATTCTGTAGGGGCGGATTCCATATCCGCCCGTTCCATCTAAAGAGCCATGCTTATCAATGGCTTTTATATCGGGCGGATATGGAATCCGCCCCTACGGCCATGTTGGTCATACGCCCGTAAACAACAATTTACAAGACTAACATCTTTTCGGGTGATGAACACAGGCCCCGGAAATGTCACGCGAGCAATGGCCGCGGCACTGCCCACCAAACAGCAATTACATCGAACCAAATAAACTTTCAAAACACCACGGTGCCTTGGTGCATCACCGAAAGGACGGTGCAGTTTTCGTCCAGCCAAACAAGGTCAGCCCGCTTGCCCGGCGTGATGGAACCAACGGTGGTATCCAGCCCCACCTGACGGGCGGGAGACATGGTGGCGGCGTACACCGCTTCTCCGAGCGAGATTCCCGCAAAATCCGTGAGATTCTTTACGGCCTCGGAAAGAGAGAGCGTCGAGCCGGCAATGGCACCGTCAATGGTGCGCGCTTTGCCGTCCTTGACGATCACGGGCATACCCGCAATGGCGTATTCGCCGTCGGCGCAATCGGTCGCCTCCATGGAGTCGGTAATGAGGGTCAGGTGATCCCCTTTCATACGGTAAGCCAGCTTGACCATTTCGGGGGCAATATGGAAACCGTCGCAAATGAGCTCGCAGAAGACGTGGGGGGTGACAAGCCCTGCACAGACCGCACCGCCATCTCTGTGGTGCAGGGGGGGCATGGCATTGAAAAGGTGCGTCAAAGAGACAGCTCCGCCCTCGATCGCAGTCATGGCCTGCGCATAGGTCGCGGCGGTATGTCCCAGACCGACGGTCACGCCCGCCGCTTTCATGCGGGCAAGGAATGCCTGTCCGCCCTCCAGCTCAAGCGCAGCAGATATATGTCTGACGCCGCCGCAACGGTTCAATATATCCAGCGCCTCGTCGGCGTCCAAGGAATAGAGCAAATGGGGCGCGTGGGCACCGCGTTTGGATGGATTCAAATAGCGCCCTTCCAGATGCAGTCCCGCAAAGGATGCAAAGGAAGGATCATTTTGCGTGTCGGATCGCACCGCTTCGATGCGTGCGGCAGCGGCGTACAGATCCTCCAACGGGGCAGATGCCAAGGTGGGCAGCAGAGTGGTCACCCCCGAGCGCAGATAGCTTTGAGACATACGGCGCATCAGTTCCGTATCGGCGGTGGAAAAATCCCCCCCTGCTCTGCCGTGGGTATGCACGTCCACAAGACCGGGGATCAGATACCGACCCTGCGCATCCAGAATCTCGGTTGCACTCGCATCATACTCTGTCTTTGGGATCGAGGGAGCAACCGCTCGGATGATGCCGTCGGAGACAAGCACCTCACCGTGAAAAAAGCTTTTGCTTTCGGCGCAGAACACCTGCGCGTTACAAATCAAATACATCATTAAATATATACCTCCGTGAAATAAATCAACCGTCTGCGCGGAGTCCCGGGCGGTGGGCGGCAACCGAATGTACGATACCGACCAGCATAAAGGTCGCAAGCAAGGAAGAGCCTCCGCAGGAAACAAAGGGAAGCGTCAGACCGATAACCGGCAGAATACCGAGGCACATCCCCACGTTTTCAAGGATCTGCGCGACCATAACAGCCGCCACACCGACGCACAGGTACATTCCATAGTCCCTGCGGCAAAGCCGCGCGATCTGCAAAATGCGGACGATCATCACCGCAAGTGCCGCAAGCACCAGAAGCACACCGACAAAGCCGAATTTCTCAGCAACGGTAGCAAGGATAAAGTCGGTATGTGACGCGGCCAACTGCTCGTAGTCACCTCCGCCGAAGAGTCCCACGCCAAACAGTCCGCCGTTTTCGATACACTGACGGCTGAGCAGGGGTTGCCAGCCGCGGTAGAGGGGATCAAGCTCGGGGCTGAAGCCAACGAGGATACGGTCCTGCTGGTAGGTCTCCAGATAATCCCAGAGAAACGGCAACACAAAGGCCACAGCGGCCAATGCCCCACCGAAGTACCACAGGTGCAGTCCCGCGCAAAACATCATCACCAAAAGGAGCGCCATGTAGACGAGCGCCACGCCAAGATCCCCCGACAAGAGGATCAGTCCCACGATCAGCCCCGCGTGGAGCAAAAGGAACAGCAGGGTTTTGGGGCGGTTGATGCGGTCATGCACCGTCCAAAGATGCTTGGAAAAGGTGCAGATAAATGTGATCTTGACAAACTCCGAGGGCTGGATATCGATCCCGATGCCGGGAATGGTGAGCCAGCTTTTGTTGGTGGTCTCCATGGCGGCACCCGTACTGCCAAGCACCAGGGTCACGGCCAGAATTGCGGCTGAAAAGATCAGCATAAACCAAAAAAGACGGTCAAGAATGATGTGGTAGTCCAGGTTAGCCACCACCAGGGTCGCAAAAATCCCCAGAATCCCCATGGCGAGCTGCATACGGAGCTTGCTCATACCAAAGTTGTCCACAGCACCCCAGATGGTGAGCAGGCTGATACCGAGGAGCACGAGGGTACAGATAAGGAGCACGGGATCCACCCTGCGAATACCGAGGGACAGGTTTGCCTTGAGGTTTTTCAGCATGGCGGCGCTCCTTTCTTGCACAGTAAATATAGATAGTTTATTATAACACATATATGAAAGAAATGCAAGAGGAAAAATGAGAAGGAGTTCCTTTGCGGGGTTTCAAAGTAAATTCTCTAAAAATCCCCTGTCCCTCTTGACAAATTCACCTCGCTGCGGTATAATAAAATATCTATGGGGATTTGTCCCATGAAACGTTGTGAAAATTTTCATCATCCATAGGGAACCTCTAAAAACTCTATTGGCGAGAGAGCCGTGAGGAAGTTTTTCGTCAGATGATACAATTTTTCGCACGCGTAGTGGAGCTACGCGAAGGGAAAATCGCTTTCGCAAGCGAAAGCGTGAAATATGACTGAAAAGTTACCACGGATTCTCCGTCAAGAGAGTTTTTAGAGGTGACCCATAGACCCGAGAAAATCATTTCACGCTCGATTTACCCTGAAATGGGGTCGCCCCATTTTGCCGCAAGCAACATGGGCGAATTTCAGATTATTTTTGTGCCGCCATATGGCAGCAGAACGGAGAATATCATGGCAAAAGAAAAAATGGTAGAGCAGATCACCTCCATGGAGGAGGATTTCGGTCAGTGGTATACTGACGTCGTAAAAAAAGCCGAGCTGGTGGACTACTCCGGCGTTAAGGGCTGTATGATCATCCGTCCTTACGGATACGCTATCTGGGAAAACATCCAGAAGGATCTGGACGCGCGCTTTAAGAAGCTGGGGCACGAAAACGTGTATATGCCCATGTTCATCCCCGAGAGCCTGCTCCAGAAGGAGAAGGATCACGTCGCAGGCTTCGCCCCCGAGTGCGCTGTGGTGACCATCGGCGGTCAGACCCAGCTTGCGGAGCGACTCATCGTCCGTCCCACCTCCGAGACCCTGTTCTGTGAGCATTACAAGGACATCATCCACTCCTACCGCGATCTGCCCAAGCTGTACAACCAGTGGTGCAACGTGGTTCGTTGGGAGAAGACCACTCGCCCCTTCCTCCGCACCTCTGAGTTCCTCTGGCAGGAGGGTCACACCATGCACGCCACCGAGGAGGAGGCAAGACAGGAGACCCTGCAGATGCTGAAGGTCTACGAGGATTTCTACCGCGAGACCTTGGCCATCCCCGCGATCACGGGTCAGAAGACCGAGAAGGAAAAGTTCGCGGGTGCCGTGGAGACCTATACCATCGAGCCCATGATGCACAACGGCGTGGCGCTCCAGGGCGGCACCTCCCACTACTTCGGCACGGGCTTTGCCGAGGCCTTTGACATCACCTTCACCGACCGCGACAATACCGTCAAGCATCCCCATCAGACCTCTTGGGGCGTGTCCACCCGTATGATTGGCGCCATCATCATGGCGCACGGCGACAACAACGGTCTGATCCTGCCTCCTCGCGTGGCACCCATCCAGGTGGTCATCATCCCCGCCGCCCAGCATAAGGAAGGTGTGCTTGAGGCCGCCAATGCACTCAAGGATAAGCTCCTTGATGCAGGTCTGCGCGTGAAGCTGGATGACTCCGACAACTCCGCCGGCTGGAAATTCAGCCAGTACGAGATGAAGGGCGTGCCCGTCCGTCTGGAGATCGGCCCCCGCGACATCGCCAGCAACTCCTGCGTGCTGGTCAGCCGCGTGACCAGAGAGAAGAAGTTCGTGTCTCTCGACAACATCGAGGCTGAGGTGCAGGCTATGCTGGATCAGGTACATGGCGAGCTGTCTGCCCGCGTAGAGCAGAACCTGGCCGAAAAGACCTTCGTGGCTCGTTCTCACGAGGAATTTTTGGACATCGCCGCCAACCATCCCGGCTACATCAAGGCCATGTGGTGCGGAGATACCGCCTGCGAGGATCAGCTCAAGGACGAAACGGGCGGCGTCAAGTCCCGTTGCATCCCCTTCAACGAGGAAAAGCTCTCCGACGTATGCGCTTGCTGCGGCAAGCCCGCCAAGCATATGGTGGTTTGGGGAAGACAGTACTGATACATTGATCACGAAACAAACAGGCCGTTGCATGAAAATGCGGCGGCCTGTGTTTGATATGGGGCTTGCATCGATCTACCCAAACGCCCTCACCCGCCCGCCGTCAAGCCGGTGGATGCTCTTTTAGAGATGCGCCTTGACCGAGTGCATCCTCTGCCAAAAGTTTTTTCAGAGACGACCGACAATTTGACTCCCCCACCAAACCGCCCCTCCTTTTCTGTTACTTATAGGGTGTAAGGTACCTTCAAACCAAGGAGAACACATGAACACACAGGAAAGCCAATTATTCACATCCGACCTGATGGAGTCCACCTATCTGTGGTGCTACCGCAAGTTGGGCAACACCCACGACGCAGAGGATCTGTCCCAGGAGATCCTTCTTGAGGCCATTCTATCCTACCGCAAGAAGGCGCAAGCAGGGACACCTCCCGCTGCCTTTTATCCCTGGTATTGGGGTCTGGCACAGAACCGCCTGATGCTCTTCTTCCGCAACCGCCAAAAACAGGCAGTGCTTTTGGGCGAAACGATAGGCAGCCTCCGCGACAGCGAGCCGTATTATTTCGACCTTGCGGACATCGACGAGGCCATCATCGCCGAGGAAGAGAGACGCGCGCTGACGTATCAGATTTCCCTTTTGTCCCGCATCCAGCGGGAATGCGTGGTCATGTACTATCTCCAAAAGAAAAGCGTCAAGGAGATCGCGGCCATACTGGACATCCCCGAAGGGACGGTCAAGACCCGCCTCTTTGACGCGAGAAAGAACGTAAGGAAAGGTATGGAAAACAACATGGAAAACACGAATACCGAAAGCAAGAATAAGCGTCTCTCCTACGCGCCCGCCGTTCTCGACAAATGCGGCTGCTACAACATCCCCGATCATTGGGATTTTTTGAGCGACCGCATCGTGGAGCAGATCATCGCCGTCTGCGCCTGCGAGGGCAAAACGCCCCGCGAGATCGCCGAGGCCATCGGCGTGGCACCCGTATATTTTGAGGATAAGCTGGAGTACCTCTTGAAGCACAAGTTCATCAAGGAGACCGCCCCCAACACCTATATTGACGATTTCTGCGTGTTTCCCCAGCAGGCGTGGCTGGACTATTGCGTAGATCAGAACCGCGTGCTGATCGGAAAAATGCCCCGTGTGGCAGAGATCGTCAAATCCCTTCTTCCCGAAGCCAGAAAGCACATCCTCAACGAAAAGGATTTCTCCGACGGCTATCTTCTGTGGTTCCTCTACGTCCGCGCCGTCAGCGCCATGGACGAAACCATGCTGAAGCATTACAAGGCGACTTGCTCCCACGACGTTCCCGAAGGCAACGGCAAAAATTGGCGGTTGGTCGTTCGCGTGCGTTATCCCGACGAGGAAGTGACCATGAAGGGGGATTACTATGGCGTATCCTGGAGCAATATGCATTGGCACTTCAAAGCCTCCCGCCGCAGCTTTACGGTTGCCAATCTCTATGAAGCTGAGCCCTTCGATGACCGCGATCATATCATCACCGAGGCCAACGCCGACCTGTTCATGCGGATCTATGAAGATCCCCATCTCTCTTTGATCGGCAACGAGCAGGAACAGGCAGCATTCCTTGTCAGCAAGGGCTTCCTTGTGTCTCGCGACGGCGGTCTGTACCTCAACGTCCCCGTGTTGAACGACCCTGCGGTGGATAAGATTGACGCCCTCTTTGCGGATGCACTCCACGAGATCTCCCGCGAGATGGTGGCCGATCTTGTCAAGACCGCCGATGAAAATCTCCTGCCCCACGTGCGCCCCGACCTCATGGAGGAATACGTCAATTACGTCATGCTCCTGACCTTCGATTGCATCTCCGAGCTGTTCTATTACGCCATGAACGAGGGACATGATCTCGAGATCCCCAAAGACTACAGCACCTCCGCCGCAGGTATCGCGGTGTATCTCAAATAATCCCATGATCCCTGCGGTGAAGCCGTGGGGATTTTTTTATTCACCCTCTTGCAATTTCGGAGGATTTCGTTTATAATGTAAAGCAGAAACCGAAATCTCCCGAAAGGATCTCCATATGAAACATCATTGCTTCTTCCCCGCAGACATTCTTCTGCCCAACTTCACGAGCACCGACGGCACAGCATGGTCTGCCGTTGCCTGCGACCAATACACCGCCCAGCCCGACTACTGGGAGGCGGCCGATGCCTTGGTGGGTGACGCACCCTCGACATTGCGTGTCATTCTCCCCGAGGTCTATCTCAAGGAGGCCGACAGTCGCATTCCCGCCATTCGTGAGACCATGGTGGATTATCTGGATGACGTACTGGAATGCCATCCCGACAGCATGATCCTTGTGGATCGCACGCTGGCCGACGGCAAGCACCGTCTGGGTCTTGTGGGCATGATCGATCTGGAGGACTACGACTACCGTCCCGGCTCGAACGCGCTCATCCGTGCCACCGAGGAGACGGTGCCCGAGCGCATCCCGCCCCGCACCATCATCCGCCGCGGCGCGCCCATGGAGCTGCCCCACGTCATGATGCTCATTGACGACGCGCAAAAGACGGTCATCGAGCCCCTGTTTGCCAATACCGCGGGCCTTCCCGTGATATATGACTACGATCTCATGCAAAACAGCGGTCATCTCAAGGGCTATCTGCTTCCCAAGGAGCAACAGGAGGCGGTGATCTCCGCGTTGTCCGCGCTGGCCGACCCCGAGGTTATGGAAGCAAAATATCACCGTGCGGGGCTTGCCCCTCTGCTCTTTGCCGTGGGTGACGGCAACCATTCCCTCGCCGCCGCCAAAACCTGCTACGAGGAGCTGAAGGCACGTCTCGGCGATGCCGCCCGTCAGCACCCCATGCGCTACGCCCTATGCGAGGTGGTCAATCTCTATGACGCTTCCCTGGAGTTCGAGCCCATCTACCGCGTATTCTTTGGGGTAGATCCTATGCGCGTAGCCGAAGATTTCAAGGCGTATTGCGCATCTCTCGCAGGTGACAGCGCGCCCCAGACTGTCCGTCTCTCCCACGGGGACTACGACGAAACCGTAACCATTCCCCATCCCGTGTCCACTTTAGCTGTGGGTACGGTGCAGAATTTTGTCAACGACTGCCTCCGCGACGGCAGATACGGCGACGCCGAGGTGGACTACATCCATGGCGAGGATGTCGCGCTCTCGCTGGGTCAAAAGGACGGCGCGCTGGCCTTCCTGTTTGACGGCATGAAAAAGGAAGAGCTCTTCCCCACCGTCATTTTTGACGGCTCCCTGCCCCGCAAGACCTTCTCCATGGGTCACGCGGCGGACAAGCGCTTTTATACCGAGGCAAGACGTCTCGGATAATACAAAACACCCCCACAACCGTGGGGGTGTTTGAGTGAGGTGCAGATATGAATATAAATGGTTGTTTACGGGAGATTAACGAAACTTGTAGGGGCGGATTCCATATCCGCCCGATATGAAAAATCATTGATTTATTTAGATCTTTAGGAAGTTTTCGGGCGGATATGGAATCCGCCCCTACAGAACGACAATAACCCTCGCAAATTATTTTTAGCGGTTAGTCATTTT
>JAGASP010000125.1 GCA_017621695.1 Clostridia bacterium | reverse complement strand
GTAGGGGCGACCCTATGTGGTCGCCCGTCGTCCCGACATCGACAAAACCCTTGTGGGTCAACAATCTTTTTGGCGGGAGGCCACACAGGGCCTCCCCTACGGCCACGTTGGTTAAAAGCCCATAAACAACAATTTACCGTAGTATTACCCATCGGGTGATGCGCCTCCCATACGGAGAGTGTCACGCGAGCAATGGCCGCCGCACTGCGGCAAACAAAAATTTACCGGACAAACATCTTGTCGGGGGATATACCGCCGCCACGGATGGTGTTACGCGAATCAAAGCCCCACCGCCGGTGGCAGCATACATCATTTTGCAAAATCCAGTTTTTCCAACTCGTCCTTGCTGTAAACATAGTGCGTATTGCAGAAGCGGCAGGAAATTTCCAATTCCTCGGGTTTGCCGTCAGCTACCTGTTCAGCCAGCAGACGGTTTACCTCGCGGCGACCGATGGAGCGCATGACAGCATCCATCTTTTCCTTGGAACAGGTGCACTTGTAGCCCACCTCCAGCTCGTCGAAAATATCGTAGGGGATGTCGCGGAGGGCAACGTCGGCAATGGCCTTGTTGTCCATACCCGCATCGATCATGGCGCTGATATGCGCAAGATCAGCCGCATTTCGCTCAATGAGAGACACAGTCTCGTCATCGGCAAAAGGCAGAAGCTGAACCAGAATGCCGCCTGCGGCGCGGCAGGTATGGTCCTCGTTGATGAGCACCCCCAAAGCACAGAGGGTCGGCACCTGCTCACTCTCGGCATAGTAGGTGGTCACGTCCTCGGCAATTTCGCCGCTGACAAGCGCCACAGCCCCGCTTTCGGGGATCTCACCGCCTAAGTCCTTGATAACGTTGAGCACACCTGCACCAATGAGACCGCCCACGTCCAGCTTGCCGTTGGACTTGAGGGGCAGATCTGCCTCGGGATGCTGGATATAGCCGCGCACGTTGCCCAGCCAATCGCTGACCGCCAGTACGCGACCCGCAGGGCCATCGCCCTCGAAGGATACGGTAATGGAATCGGTCTCCTCACCCAGCATACAGCCCATCATGGAGGTGACAGTCAACGCGCGGCCAAGTGCGGCGGTAGCGGTGGGGGAGGGTTGATGATACTGAATGGCCTGATTGACCATTTCTGTTGAACGGATAACGTGGATACGGGCACTGCCGTCTTGGGTCATGCCGCGCAGGATGGTGTTTTTGCTTTCCATAAATGATTGATTCCTTATTATTTATTTGAGATTTGAAATTGTCGGAGATCTTTTAAAATTCATCCGAGAGAGAAATCGTATCGACCGACAGAATGTCAACATTCCGACGCCACCCTCACCACGACTACCTCACAGGGATTGAAGAATCGAGGAATGGGTTTGACGGTATTGACGACTCCGCGGGAGATCACAAGTCTTTTTTCGTGGATACCCGAGGTGTATTTGGGGAATAGCGGTTGGTCGGGCGCATAGACACCGCGGCCAAAGATCCGCCATTGACCGCCGTGGGCATGACCCGAAATCAACAAGTCAATGTCATAGGGACGGAGATAGCGGTCAAAATACTCGGGATGGTGACAGAGGAGCAACTTATAACCGGGTTGTCCGGCGTAAGCTTCGATCCAGTCATACACAGGGACTCTGCCGGGATTGAGAAGCCCCGAGCCAAGTCCTCCGATGGTTATGCCGCGAAAGCTGACCCAATCCTCATCCACAAGGATGGCACCGCTCTCTCGGATGATCTCCTTCCAAGAGGGATGCACCCTTCCCTTTCCGGGGGCGAGGTGGGCGGCGTTGCGGAGATTCTTATGACACGCGCCGCTTTCATGGTTGCCAAAGGAGTAGAAAGTGGGGGCAATCTTCACGGCTTCCCACAAAAGATCCAGTCCCGGTCGGTGGAATCTTTCGGGCTGCCACTCGTCCTCCAGGGATTCCGTCAGATCCCCCGGAATCAGGATCATATCCGGTTTTTCGGCTTTTACGAGCTCCAAAATACGCCCGTAGGGATGGTCGTGAAGATCCGCCACGATCACCGCAGTAAAGGATACGCCCTGCTTTTTTGTGGGCAACACATACCGTGTCACTCGCATAGGCGCTTCTCCTTTCGTTTGCGGAGCAGATAGCACCCAAACAGGATCAGAAGATGCATGACCACGATGCCCGTCATACTTCCGCTGAAATCAATCAACACGTCCTTTACGGCGGGGCCGCGTTGGGTAAATATCTGATGCACCTCGTCACTGATGGCATACAAAAAGCAAAAGACAGCAGGAATCACCCACCAAAGCCATTTTTTTCCCTTGCCAAGGGAACACATAAATGCGGCAGAAAGCATACCCAAAAGCCCGAACTCACAAAAATGGGCGATCTTACGAATGGGAGGATGAAATTTTTCTATGGTTTCTGTCTGCTTTTCCGGAGTCATTGTGGGGTATTCGGGAACGATAACCTCCACGACAACCTCTGTAACGCCATGGCTTCGGTTTCCCGACGAGCTCTTATCTTCGGCGGAAAAGCTGTAAATGAGGATCATATTGGCAAAAATGCAGATTCCCAGAATCACACACAGCACCAATCGTTTGCGAGAGAAGCCGCGATCTGCGATATTGTGGGAAGGAGCAACATATTTTGTTTCTTTCATAAAGTACCTTTCTCAAGGAGCGCAGGAAGTGCACAGACGTTCTTTGCCGTCATGAACGGCATCTGACACAAGCCCTTCTCTTATGTCCTCGGGGATAGCGTGAGAAATATGATGACAGTCTTTGCTCGCATGGTAAACAGAGCCGTTTTTCAGCCAATACACCGTGGCGGTGGGGGATAAGGTTTCAGGCTCATGGGATTCTGTCTCCAATGCATGGGTCGGCGGTTCGGCTTGTGTGAAAAGCTCTCGGGAGATGGCAAGCAGATCCTCGGGCGTGACAGTTTCACCCGCATCAAAGGCTTGATCCAGAAGTCCGTGGGTACGGCAGGAGGAAAGACAAAGCCCCAAAAGGCAGAGCAAAGATAGACAAAGCACCAGTTTTCTATACTTCACAAGAACCTCCTTTCGCAATCATATGCATATACATCAATTCTTTTTCCAAGGCTTGGTACTCCGAGGTGCGCGGTTGCTCACAGTGTCAGCACGGGGAGAATTTTTCTTTTCGTCCATGGGCTTGAAAAACTCATAGAGGAAGCACGGAAGCATACCGTTATACAGCTTTTTGGTCTTGTCGGCAGGACGGCCGTAGAGACGGTCGAACCTATCGTGGGAGGTAAGAACGTAGATCTGCCACGGGGCAAGCTGCTTCCAGTTGCGTCCCAAATCACGATACAGCTGTTCAACCTCGCGTATCTCTCCCATGCGCTCGCCGTAAGGCGGGTTACATACGACCGTCCCCTTGCGATCGAGCTTTTTGATGGCACGGGCATCGGCATGGAAGATGTTGATATACTCCTCTACGCCGCCGCGCAGAGCGTTTTCATAGGTAATATCCAAAATATCCTCATCAATGTCCGAGGCATATACCTCAAAACGGCAATCCGTTTTGAGGGCGGCTTCGGCGGCCTCACGGGCTTCCTTCCAGAAAGCAGACGGGACGCGGTGGAACTGCTCGGCAACAAAGGTACGACCCAATCCGGGAGCGCGGTTCACAACGATCTGTGCGGCCTCGATGGCAATGGTTCCCGCGCCGCAGAAGGGATCCCAAAAGAGGATGTCCTCCCGTGGACGTGCGGTCAACGCCACGGCCGCCGCGAGCGTCTCGCGCAAGGGAGCAGCGCCTGCCTCGGTACGGTAACCGCGCTTGTGAAGGGCTACGCCAGAGGTGTCGATCATGAGGTGGGCAATATCCTTGAAAATGAAAAACTCGATCTGATATTTGACACCCGTTTCTTCAAACCAGGAGATCCCGTATGTGTCACGAAGTCTGTCCACCACCGCCTTTTTGACGATGCTCTGACAATCGGGGATGGAGGTCAGCCCCGAGCGGATGGAATGGCCTTTCACGGGGAAGGCGTCGTTGCGGGCGATCCATTCTTCCCATGGCAGAGCTTTGGTTCCCTCAAACAAGGCATCAAAGGATTTCGCTTCAAAGCTACCAAGGTGCACGAACACGCGCTCCGCACAACGCAGACAGATATTGGCACGGGGAATATCGGATTCCTCGCCTTCAAACGTGACGCGTCCGTCCATGGTTTCGATGCGCCTCAGACCCAGCGCGTCGATCTCCTCGCCAAGGAGCTTTTCAAGGCCAAACATACAGGTGGCGACAAGGGTAAGTTTCATAGTGCCTTCCTTTTCAAACTTTTTTCACAACATTTTCACAAAAATTCAAAAACAATAACTGAAAATTAACACAAAGCAGGTGTATACTATAGAACAAAAGAAAACTAAGGGGATTTATCATGAATCATCATTTCAAGCATACTGCCGCGCTTTTGGCAGTATTCGTTACTTTCAGCTCCCTCCTTGCCTCCTGCGGCAAAGAGGAAGATACATTAAATCCTATGAACAGCACCGATACGGCTCTGTCGGAAGCTCCCCCCATATCCAACGGTACAAGCTCCATCCCTTCCGGCTCGGAGGCAGAGGCCTCTACAGGCTCCCCCGACCAAACGGTCTCGCCCGACACACAGCCGACAGAGTCCGAAACAGTCAATGAGCCCTCGAAAGGAGCATATACACAAACCTCTGAAACTGTCATCACCCTGAGCGATAACATTTCGGTCAACGGCACGGGTGCTTCGGTGGCGGGCAAGACCGTCACCGTCACGGGTGCGGGCACTTATCTTGTCAGCGGCTCCATGGCTGACGGACAAATCGTGGTGGACACCACCGATGATGCCAAGGTCAAGCTGGTCCTCAACGGTGTTTCTCTCGCCTGCTCCGACGGCCCTGCGGTGTTCGTCAAGTCTGCCCCAAAGCGGGTGGAGCTTTATACTGCCGCCGATTCAGTGAACATCCTGTCCGATGGCACAAGCTACGTAGTGGCCGATGAAAATCAGGCAGAAGGGGAGATCTATCCCAACGCCTGTATCTATTCCTGCGAGGATCTCCGCTTTGACGGTGAAGGCACGCTGTATATCAACGGCAACGCCGACAAGGGTGTGAACACCAAGGATGATCTGGACGTGCGCGGCGGTACGCTGGTGGTCACGTCCGTGGATGTGGGCATGAGAGGTAACGATTCGGTCACGGTCAGCGGCGGTAAGATCACGGTCACTTCGGGCGGTGACGGCATCAAGAGCGCCAATATCGAAACCGAAGGCAAGGGACAAGTCCTCATTGAAAGCGGTACGCTGTATATCACCGCCACAGGTGACGGCATTGTCGCCGCAACAGACCTGACGGTGAACGGCGGTACCATGGTCATCACCACCAAGGATGCAGATAGCACTTCCCTGTCCGTGACCAATACCACCCCTTCTTACGACTCTCTGCGGGGTCCCGGCGGCGGGATGCCTCCCGGAGGCTTCGGCGGCGGTGGCGGCGGGATGCCCGGCGAGGGCAACAGCAACAAGTCCACCATCAGTGCCAAGGGGCTTAAGGCCGCAGGCATTCTGACGGTTTCGGGCGGCAAGATCACCGTAGAGTCTGCCGATGACGGCATTCATGCCGACGATGCGGTATGGATCAAAGACGGCAGCATCTATATTTCCGCCAACGATGACGGCGTCCACGCCGACAATACCCTCACCATCAGCGGCGGTGTGCTGTCGGTGGCCAAGAGCTACGAGGGCGTCGAGGCCAATCAGATCACCATTTCGGGCGGTACGAATCGCATCACCGCTTCCGACGACGGCACCAACGCCAACGGCGGCACGTCCATGGGCATGGGCAGACCCGGCGGTTTTGGCGGCAATACGGAACAGGATACACAAGAAAGCACCAATACGAACACGCCTCTGCTCACCATTTTGGGGGGCTACACCGTGGTCAACGCCGCGGGCGACGGCATCGACTCCAACGGCAACATTGTCATGACGGGTGGCACGCTGTATGTCTACGGCCCCACCAACAATGGCAACGGCCCCATCGACTTCGGCGACGGCAATTGCAATATGACCATCTCGGGCGGCACATTCCTCGCCGTGGGCAGTAGCGGCATGGCAGACACGGCGCAGAACAACGGTCAGGCGGTGTTCGCGGCTTATATGAACACCATCCAAGGCGGCACCCTCATCGGCATCAAGGATGCGGACGATCATATGATCGCCGCCTTCGAGCTGCCCAAGGCCATCGCCTCCATTGTGTATAGCTCCCCTGCCCTGACGGCGGGTGAGACTTACACTTTTGTGTACGGCGGTCAAGCGGGCGAGGCCACGGACGGAGTGGTGGACGTGAGCAGCTATACGGGGTATAGCGAGATGGGAAGCTTGGAAGCGTATTAAATAAAAACCAATCACGGGCGATTCCGAAAGGGGTCGCCCTTTTGGGCGTTCAAGTGAATGGTTGCTTATCGAATAGATACAAGATACGCGCCAAGCAAGCTTGGCTGATACGAGATACAAGATAGCAGCCGTCCCCGCAAGGGTTCGCAATATCTTGTATCTTGTATCTTATATCTCTTATCTGAACCAATTCCCCTTTTCCACGCCCTTTTCGGTGTGGAAACCAACACGCAGGATCTGATACCAAACCTTGTCGGGGGCACCGTCCTCGGGGAGGATGTTCAGGGCGGCTCTCATGGCCTTGACAATATATTCGGGATTGAGGTTTTCGGTGTTGCCCGCCCGCAGAGTGGTGCGGATATGGATGATGCCGTTCACGTCCGCCGAGGCCTTGAGGCTGTGGATCATGGGGCGGATGTCCACCTCTTTATCTCCCGACTTGGAGCGCTTGGTCATAATAATGGGTTCGCCGTCGGGAGCGAAATACGCATTGATGGAATTAGCAATCTCAGAAGCGTTACCGGGGGTGACGAGGGTCATCTCGTAGGTTGCCCAGGCAATATCCATAAAGGAAGTCTTTGGGGCGTAGACAGAGGAAACCTGCATTTCATCCGTCAGCTCGGCGTTGAGCTGCTCCTTCATCTCCTCACAGGTGATCTCACGGTCGATGCGGAGATCCACCATCTCCTCCAGTCCCTCAGAGCCCACGGGCAGGGGCACGCCGAAAACGATCTTGGAGTGGGGATTGAAGCCCTTGGTGTACCACATGGGGATGTCGGCACGGACGAGCACTCTCTGCCACGTCCGTTGCAGATCCAGGTGGGAGAAAAACTGGAGGTTGCCCGTCTTTCGGAAGATGACACGGTAGGTCACAGGCTCGACCAAGAGGGGTCTGTCAAATTTGGAGGGATGCTTTTTGGTCAATTCTTTTTGGGACAGCACGTTCTTTCACCTCCTAATCTGTTGGCACCGCAACCCGAACAGCCCTCGCGGCAGTTGGGGGTGGTGGTGGCCTCGTAGGCCTTCACGCGCTCCCGCTTAAGGAACGCTTTGGTCACGCCGCAGTCGATGACGTCCCAGGGCAGTACCTCGTCCACGTCCCAGCGGCGGTTGGCGTAGAAGGCTGGGTCAACGCCCGTATCGGCAAAGACGGCCATCCACTTCTCATAATCAAAATATTCAGACCATGCGTCGAATTTGAAGCCTCTTTCACAGGCCAGCGCCAAAGCGGATGCCAGACGGCGGTCGCCACGGGCAAGGACGGCCTCGATAACGCAGGTCTCTGCATCGTGGTGATTATACTTCACGCGGCGATCCTTAACGCAAGAACCCACGTAGGCCTGCTTGCGCTTCATTTCCTCCAGGGTGTCCTGGGGCTCCCACTGGAAGGGGGTAAAGGGCTTGGGAATGAAGGGGGAGACGCTGATGGTCACCTGGGGCGGTCTTCCCTTTTTATAATTGGGGTTCTGATAGTAGGCGTTGACCACGCGGTGCGCCAGCTCGGGGATCTCAGCCAGATCCTCATCGGTCTCGGTGGGATGACCCTGCATGAAGTAGAGCTTGACTTGGTTCTTGCCCGCGTCGAAGGCCACGTTCACGGCGCGCATCAGGTCTTCCTCGTAGAGGTTTTTGTTGATGACGTCGCGGAGTCTTTGAGAGCCTGCCTCGGGGGCGAAGGTGATGGTAGAGGTACGGACGGAGGCCACCTTGTCCATCAGCTCCTTGGTAAAGGAGTCGGCGCGGAGAGACGGCAGGGCGAGGTTGACCATGTTGGGGTTGGTCCAGGACAAGAGCTTGTCTGTCAGCTCGTCCACGCGGGTGTAGTCGCTGATGGACAGGGAGGACAGGGACAGCTCCTCGTAGCCCGTGGACTCGAAGATATCGCGGCATTGGCAGTCGATGACGTTGGGGGTCTTTTCTCTGACGGGACGGTACACCATACCCGCCTGGCAGAAGCGGCAGCCGCGGATGCAGCCGCGCCCCACCTCCACGGTGATACGATCCTGCACCGTCTCGATGTAGGGCATGACCACAGTCGAAGGCATGGGTGCCTTGTCCATGTCCTCCACAATGCGCTTGGTCACGGTCTTGGGAATATCGTCATAGACGGGGGTGTAGGCCTTGATCGTGCCGTCATCGTTATAGGTCACGTCAAAGAGAGAGGGGACGTAGACACCGGGGATGGTACGGGCGGCCTCGTGGAGGAAGGCGGCACGGGTATAGGTGCCGTCCTCCTTCATTTGGATGTAGAGACGAACGATCTCAGGGAGCATCTCCTCGCCCTCGCCGATGTTGAAAAGGTCGAAGAAATCCGCCACAGGCTCGGGGTTGTAGGTGCAGGGGCCACCGCCAATGACGAGGGGGCAATCCTCGCCGCGATCCTTGGCGTACAGGGGGATGTTACCCAGAGAAAGCATATTGAGGACGGTGGTATAGCACATCTCGTACTGGAGAGTAAATCCCACGAAGTCGAAGTCCGAGATGGGGTCACCGCTCTCCAAAGCGGTCAGGGGCAGGTGATGCTCCTGCATTTTTGTCTGCATATCCTCCCAGGGAGCAAACACGCGCTCGCACCAGATGTCGTCGTGCTGATTGAGACAATGGTAGAGGATGCGCATACCCAGGTTGGACATACCGATCTCATAGGAATCGGGGAAACAGAAGGCAAATCTGGCCTTGATATCTTTTTTATCCTTGACGGTCTGGCCGTACTCGCCACCGGCGTAGCGTCCGGGGCGGGAGACCGAGGTCAGGATCATTCGTTTTTCATTTTGGTTCATGGTACTTTCCCACATAAAGGTGCGGGTCCTTTCTGAATTGTTTTGGACGTCTTAAAAACGTCCTTGGCAGCAAAGCTGCAGTGAATTTTCAAAGATTTCCTTCGGTCATACGGAGGTGGCGGGGACGAATGCCGCATTTGATCATCAGATATGCCGCACCTGCCCAAAGGAAATGCCAGAGCCACAAGAACAAAACGCCAATATGCGTCATGATCCCCAAGCCAAGGCACAAGGACAACCCCAAAGTGGTAAGCAGAAGCGAAATCCAGGAAAGACGGGCACTCCATTTTGCCATGGTTTTCATGCGACGGCAAGCCAGAATGGGATAGGTCACGTCCACAGCCCGTCCTGTCGCCAGAATGCTACCCGAACGGCTCTCCCATTCTTCATCCACATACGAGGGGCGATAAATCTCCATACGCGGCATCTCGGAGGTTGCCAGCGGAGCGAGCAGATCTTGGGTTACAAGAGGATCATAAGAGATCACCGATAAGACGTATCCCACAGACCCCAGTGCAGAAATTGCCTGCACGAAGGAGTGCTTGGGCACGTATTTGGCCGCATATGCCACACGGAATTTACGGTCAAACGCCATATACAGCACACGGCTATCCTCGGTACGCTTATAGGATGCCTCCTTACTCTTCGGAGGCAGCTTGATACCGTGGCGCGTGAGTGCATCATGTGTTCCGAGCAAAATTTCACAAGCCATCTCGCGTTGGCGGTCCATCATATAAAGTCTGAGAGAGCTCGGATCGCTTTCGGCGATCTCCAGACGAATCCCGCGCGTTTCTTCTTCTCTCACGGGATAATCCTTATCGTACAGCGGGAAGCTCAAAAGGAAGAACAGGCGGTTTGCGATCTCTCTGTAAACCCCCGCATCGCCGTCATTTTTGACGGTCACGGCCTTGGTTTGGGTCGCGCGCAAAACCTCCCCCACAGGGAATGTCATATGCACGGCCTCAGGCTCGACAGCTTTTCCGGGGGCATATTCGTCTGCTGCTTCAGGGTGCAGCACGGCACAGCCGCGCCGTCCGATGATGCGATTCACCGAAAGCAGCGGCAGAGCCAAAAAGATCAGATACATGGCAGGCAGGATGGACAAATATGCGCCCATGAAGGCAGAAAATCCTGCGATCCAAGCGCCCTTGCCCGCGACCACCACGACCCCGGCCACGGCCAGTGCCGCCGGGAATGCCGCCAACGCAAGCACACCGGTGCGCCGCTCTTCACGGTCATACTGAGTCACACGCAAAAAATAATCAGACAGCCGTTCTGTTTTTCGCACACGAAAGCTGCGGTCATAGATGTGGTCAACCATGGGGGCCGAAGCATCCTCTGCCGTCGGGGAAACCACAAATTTTGATTTACCCGAGGATGCAATACGGAAGCTCAGCTTCTCCGAGGCTGTTCTCATACAATCCCCGAGACAAGCCAGGAAGAGAATGACGAGACATCCGCCAACATATATACGCACACCCTCTTTGGCAAGGAAGCACGCCGCCAGCGTATGGAGCGCCGTCAGTAGCGCCGCCATGGCGGGAATCGCATAAGCCACGGGCTTGAGCTCCCATAGGCTTCGGATGCCGCCGGCCAGATGTGTGATCGAGGGCAGACAAGCCAAAACCAACCACATCAAGGCCAGCATGGGGTACATGGAGGAATGGACGAAATCCTCCAATCCTGCGCCGATCACAGGAGCAAAATCGATCAGGGCATCAAATGCAATCCCAATCAAAGCAAAGGCAAGTGTCAACCACAAACGCACCTTGCAAAGCACCGTCGCGCCCGCATAGGCACGCTCCTGCGTCATCGTCTGTGTCTGGGACGTATACTCTTCCCCATCAAATACAGCCGCAGGAGTATTTCTCAATCCACTTTGATTGCGTCGATCATATTCCTCCTTGGAGTATTCGTGGCTGACTCGGTGGACGTGCTCCGTGTCCTCATATTTTCCAAGCTCCTGCTCATATCCAAGATGCAAATACAAGGAAATATCCTTGTCTCTCAGTTCATCGCTGTCAACGACAGCGTATCCGCGAAGAGAATCATGCTCGGAGGCATCGGATGCATCACGGACACTTTCACCCGATTGTGAAATATCCGCGTTACCGTCTGCTTCGAATGAACCCGTTTCTTCGCCGGCAGAAAATGCATCCAATGTCAGTTGCAAGGGATCCTTCCAAGCCGACACGCTGCCGCGTACGGTCGCTGACGCATCTTGCGCATCGCAGGCCGTAGAATCCTCTGCGCCATCATGGGTGTCAAACGCAAGAAGATCCTCGTCGGCTTCCGAAAGATCTTCGGTTTCGGAATTGTCCGAAGCCTCGTCGTCCCCCCAATCGGCAAGACGGATCTGCGCCAGCGTAACCGCAGAGGAACGACCATTGATATCATAATCATCCCGAAAATCTTCGTGCGCAACCGCAGTTTCCATTTGCTCCATCCATACCGAAAACGGCACACGTGCAACAATCGGTTCGGACGCTTCGGGCTCTTCGATCTCCTCGGGCTCTTCGATCTCCTCGGGCTCTTCAATTTCCTCAGGTTCTTCGATTTCCTCTGGCTCTTCGATCTTCTCGGATTCTTCGATCTCTTCGGGCTCTTCAATTTCCTCAGGTTCTTCGATTTCCTCTGGCTCTTCGATCTTCTCGGATTCTTCGATCTCTTCGGGCTCTTCGATCTCCTCGGGCTCTTCGATCTCCTCGGGCTCTTCGATCTCTTCGGATTCTTCGATTTCCTCTGGCTCTTCGATTTCCTCGGGCTCTTCGATTTCCTCGGGCTCCTCGATTTCCTCGGGCTCTTCAATTTCCTCGGGTTCCTCGATCTCCTCGGGCTCTTCGATCTCCTCGGGCTCTTCGATTTCCTCACGAGATTCTGTATGTTCGGAAGCGAATGTAACGTCAGCCGATACGTAGGCCAATTGCGCCCGAAGCATACGGGTCAGCTCATCCTCTTCGGCTTCATTTCCCGAATCCTTGTCGGCATCTGAAATCTCTTTGTCCAGAGATGCGCGCAACAATGCCGCAAGGTCAGACGATTCGGAGGATTTATGTTTCTTTTTGGAATCTGCCAAGGCTCACGCCTCCTTTCCTTGGTAAAATCAAACGGGAATATCATTTCGTCGCAAGGAGAAGACATTCTCCCGCGAATGTTCGTCCGGAAATCCGCCTTATGCGTCTGCTTTCCCTTCTCTGTGCTGTCTCGATGCCTCTGCCAACAGAACGGCAGCAGCGGTGGAGACATTGAAGGAATTGACGTGTCCGTACATGGGGATGGACACGATACCGTCGCACAGCTCGGTCACGACACGGGACACCCCGTTCCCTTCACTGCCGAACACCAATGCGCAAGGACCCTTGAAATTGGTCTCGTAGTAAGGCGCACCGCCTGCCTCGGCGCAATATACCCACACGCCCTTGTCTTTAAGCTCACGGATGGTATTGGCGATATTGGCAACCTTCGCCACCGCCAGATGCTCCATCGCACCTGCGGAGGACTTGGCCACCAGCGCGGTCAAACCCACGGCGCGGCGCTTGGGAATGATGAGTCCGTGCGCACCCACGCCCTCGGCGCAACGGATGAGCGCGCCCAGATTATACGGGTCTGTGATGCCATCTGCAATGGCGATGAGCGGCGGCTCTCCGCGTTCTTCGGCGATCGCAAGAATATCCTCCACGGTGCAGTATTCCTTCTGCGCCACCATGGCGATAACACCCTGGTGGGGCACAAATCCCGCCATGGCGTCCAGCTTGGACTTGTCCACCTCGACCACAGGGATGTTCTTTTCAATGGCCTCGGCCACCAGCACAACAATGGAGCCCTCGCGGTCGCCGCGTCGCACAAGAAGCTTGTCCACGGTGCGGTCGGAGCGAAGCAGCTCACGGACAGCGTTGCGGCCGATCACCAAACCCTCGGCAGAAGACTCGTCGTGCTTTTGCGCGTCAAAACCCTCGTAGGCTTCGGTATCGCGGAAGGCCGCATCGCGAGGCTCCTCCCTGTCAAAATTTCTGTCCATGGGACGCTTTTTCAAGGGCTCGCGGCCGTAAGTGGCACGGCGGTTGTCAGAGGCTCCGCGGTTGTCGTAGGCTCCGCGGTTGTCATAGGCTCCGCGGCGGTTGTCATTTCTGTTCTGATGGGGTTGTCCTTCCTGCTTTTTTCCTTGATAGCCGTTCTGTTTCGGCTTGCGATCATTGTAGGCCATAGATGTATTCCTCTCTGCTCATACGCATAGTTTTTCTATTATATTATAATTAGATTTATTATATCATAGATAGCGCAAAATGTCAATCACTTTGGGATGAAAAGGCGGGTTATCGTCACACGTAAAAGCATACGCCCCCAACGCGTGAATTTTTTGTGAATTTTCAAAGTGAACTGCAATTTTTCGCTCTCGGGATTGTTATATATAATGAAATCTCCAGCAGCTTTTGCAGAGTGCACAAGCGTTTACACGGAAATTTGTTCAAAAAGGCAATATACAACCGATGGATCTTATGTTATAATATGCATAAGATCTTTTCTGCAGAGTTTTACACGGCAGAGGCCGTTTGAATATAACAGAAAGGAAGTGATCCCATGAAAAAGCACATCCGAGCCCTTTGCGCCCTTCTCTCGGCGGTGATGCTCTTGCTATCCTTGGCCGTCTTCCCCGCAATGGCCGAGGACACGCCGAAAGACGCAACTGCCACCCCCGTCCCCATTGTAGAAAGCACAGAACTCTCACCCTCCACAGCTACACCCGCAGAACCCGAATTTTTAGACATCACAAGTGGTAGCGTAGTCGTTGATGTCGGCAAAATCTATCGACCTGTACACGATGATTTTGAAATTGCGAGCATGTCCTCCTTTAGTACCTGCGTACAACCCCAAACAGGAAACCTCCTTTATGCCAACGCCATCGGCACAGCACAAATTATGTTCCTCTACTATAACGAGAACAATATCCTGTCTGTGTTCAACTGTCAAATAGAAGTCATGGACGTGCTCGGCACCATCGATATCACACGGAGCAACGTATTCGTGGAAAAGGGACAGAAATACATCTTGGATTTTGGAGATTTGGATGTACATTCTGTCAACATCATGAATTATGATACCTTGATTCTTCGTTCTCTTGCCAACGGTAAAGTTATTGAAGCCGTGGAAGCCGGTACCGTCAATATCCAATACAGTTATTACGATGAGAATGAGACGAGTGTTAGCACAGTTTGTTCGATAGATGTATATAAAAGCCCCGATCCGGAAATCTTTAATTCCCAAATAAACTCTTATTTTATTTCACTCTCTCCGTCAATGAGTTCGGCTTTTCATTGTCTTGCATGTGAAAGTATTTCCCCTGATAATTATCCAATCATGCAATATCACGGCAGTTACGGCAATGCCTATCAGAAATTTACAGTTATATCATCCGACGATGGATACTATCGCATTTTCTCCCCGTTTTGTTCATCCTATATGGGTATCGACCAATCCTCCGCAACAACAGACGCGGATATTATGTTTATCAATTCTCTTTGTCTGACAGATTCCCAAATCATTGATTGGAAAATATTAGAGGGAGAAGATTCACGCTTGTTATTCGTTCCCCAAAATGCCGAAAACAATCAAATAATCCTGTCTTGTCAAGGCGGGAGCGTCCAAAATGGTGATCGCTTGCAATTAAGATTATACGACCAATCCAGTAATGCAAGAATTTGGTCTTTGTTTTCGACGACTATATATATAAACCATTATTACGATAATTCTTTACAAGGAGACGATTCTATAAATGAAGTAATTCTTTCTCTAATTGAGGAAATAACATTTGACACGTGTGACCTTCTTTCTCCATATTTAAACACTAATAATATTTCTATCGCAATAGGGAATCTTCCTACCGCATATTATGATGCACCCGCAGATCAATGTACAACGGGAATAAACAATCCCTGCAATGATACTTGTACAACATATTTGGAAAGCAATGTTCATTGTAAAGAAATAAATCATATTTTCGATCATATGAGCTCATGCATTCCACGTTCAAATAATGAAATTACTGTTTTGTGGGCTGATCGTGATTTATACACCTATTGCGACCATATAAAAAATACCCACCAAACTCATAATGCTCTTGCTACAACTGGTGGAAGAACTGAATATCGCTCAAGTATTCAAGTTTATTCGCTTTATTACGCGCTTTATAGCACCACTCTTCCCGTTACCCAACAATTGGAATATTTAATGCGCCACATCTTAACTCATGAAATTTTTCATACATTTAGTTTAAACGATAGATATGAAATCGCTACTCATAAATTAGCCGGCGAGACCTCATATGATGACTCTATTTCATGTGTGATGGAAGCTTCCACTGACATCAATAAAATCAAAGCGTTTTATGAGGAAGTTAAGGAAGGAACATTGAACATTTTTTGCGAAGCTTGTGCCACCGATATAAGAAATGCCTGTACAGACAAATTATTTATTGGAAATCATCTTGATTAAAAGGAGCTATTTATGAAAAAGACAAATCTTTTCTACCTACTTTTAATAATCACTGGATTGATACTTTTTTCTGCGTGTAAAAAAACAACTGATAAAATCGACAGCGAATCCGCTACGTCAAATCATGATACGCCAACGGTTCAAGAATCCGTTATACCAAATGATGAGCCGCAAACAATACAAGAATCTCTCTCTCAAAATGGCGTTACTCAAGAGAGTATACTTTTAGAGACAGCGGAACCCGAAACCCAACCCGACGAGCCCGCCGAAACTATCCATATCGGCTCTTTCTCCACCGATGCGTACACCGTTACCCAAGTAAGCGATCAGTATTACCTGAATTTTTTGGACGGTAACGATGACAGTGCGGAGTCAAATCCTTCTCTTAGCATAACTACCGTTTTCTTCCCCTCCGTAGCCTCTATGAAGCATGCCATCCTGACGAACTCGTTTAGCAAGGCAGAGCTTCAAATCATAAAAAACTCTTTTTCAAAAAATGAAAATGGCATTATGATATGCGATCTTAATCGGCTTTACGAGCCCGTTCTTCCCGAGGGATATACGCTTGATGGCGTTACTTGGGAAGGCGCAGGATATGAATTAAAGATCAAGGGAAACGAGGCCTCCGAAGGGGGGTATATCCAATTCAGAAACCAAGATACATGGGATTCCGTTTACCGATACGAAATGGAACAGCTGACAAAATTCGAAATCCTTCAGCATGAGAGTAGCACATATGACGGTGCATCAAGCGAGACATACGTCTATACAACAGGTGCAGCGAAACTTAAGGATGTATATTTAACCATTCCGAGTGAAAACAGATCTACTCCCACCAAAGTGATTATGCACTATTGTTTGGAGCATTCAGATCCGGAATACAGCGTTTCGGATACAATTCCAAGGACAGTGGAGATCTACGTAGAAGACAACGGTCAGCACTTCAAAGTTTTAATCCTCTCTCCCACCACCGCCCCCACCGTTGAATGGCTCTCCTCCTTCGGCATTACCCCCTACGTTGACAATGCAGACCACGTTACAGCCTGATACTCATATAGAAAAAAGCACTTCGCAAGGCGTACCTGCGATAGAGCAGGTACGCCTTAGGTGTTTGTATTGGTTTGGATGCGAGGATGAATTGTAGTATAATCAAAATCTAATTTTGGAGGATACTACAATGAAAACTAACTTTGATTCCCTTTATGAAACTTTCGGCGGAACTTACCGCGAGGAGAACGGACACCTTATTCCTAACGTAACCCTTCCCGAACAGACCGACTATCAGATCGGCAAGTATGGACGGATGCACCTTGATTATATCAAACAACACCGTCGCGGAAGGTACATAACGCTACTGACCGAAGGCAAGTTGAACACTCGTTTGCACGAAATCGACCTTGAAGCAAACGAAATGCTTGAAACTATCATCCCCCGCCTCGCTATCGAAAGAGGTATTGACGAGAACTTAAAAGCTCGCGATATGCTCCGGTGGGTTGTTGAGATGAACAACATCAAGGTAAGCGCGGAAGAAATCGTTTTGCGGGAGGTGGTGTTGGTATGAAGACGATCATCAATGAATTGTGGCACGGCAACATCATACCGCAAGAGGATAGCCGCACAAACTCAAAGGAAATGAAAGAACTGCTCGGATATGTGTCAAGGCATCACGAGGACTTGGAGAAAACCTTCACCGACGAGCAGAAGGAGATCTTCGAAAAGTTCCACGACTGCTGGGACGAGTACGTAAGCCTTGCCGAAGCAGCCATCTTCGAATACGCATTCAAGCTCGGTATGCAAATTGCTATTGAAACACTAACCGAATAACATACGGCGGCGGGGCTTGTCCTCGCCGCTTTTTATAATTCTGTCGATTTTTATAATAAATTGATTGTTTTGTGTATTGATAAGCCATTTGAATGATGCTATAATAAAAGCGTAGATAGTCTATTCGATTTTGTTTCCATAATTTCTTTTTTATATGGTTTTGTCCCAATTTTTCCAAAATCCATTGACAAAATCGAAAAATGATGCTATAATAACATGGCATAATGATGAGTTATGCCGTAATTGAATAAATTTCGCAGTTTGGTTCCGCTTCGTGCGGATCAGGGGGAAGTTCGGTGCAAATCCGTCGCAACCATCATTACCGTAATTGAAGTCTTGACTTCTTAAGTCGGAATACTCACCAATCACAAGCGAAGGTTATGCGCTTTTAGCGCGAACGTTTTTGGATATGAAAAGCGTAGCCGTTTTCGTCAAGTGTTGGGAGTACTATGCCCATTTTCTACTGACAGGATAGCTACGCTTTTTTACTGTTTTTACAGTGAAAAAGCGTTTTTTGTATTTCGGAGG
>JAGASP010000124.1 GCA_017621695.1 Clostridia bacterium | reverse complement strand
GTTCTGTCAGACCAACTTCCCACTTGCCAATCAGCGCGGTATGAGCCCCAAGGCGCTCCGCCGCAGGGGTGGGCTATCGGCGTTGGCTGACACATGACACGCTGTTGCAGTCCCCCTCCCTTATCGGGGGACTGCGAGCGTCACGAGGGAGTTGGGGTCTTGGGGAGAACCGTAGGTTCTGCCCTGAGCGGCGCTCTTTTGCAACTTTTCTCTCGCCGTGGAGAGAAAAGTTGAGAAGCAAGTAAACAACAATTTACCGCCATACTCCCCATCGGGTGATAAACATAGACGAGGAGAGCGTTACGCGATATTGGCCGCCGCACTGCGGCAAACAACAATTTACAAGACCAACATCTTGTCAGATGATATACCGCCGTCGCGGATGGTGTCACGCGATATTGGCCGGCGGCACAGCCGCCCAAACAACATTTTTCAAAAAACACCGTGAGGTTTTCCCCTCAAAGAACGACTAAGCAGTACAGGGGCAAGAGTCCCTGACAGAAAGGAGCTTATCCATGGACAACGGTGCAAGTAGCTACCGCCGTTTTCTGGATGGCGACGACAGCGGTTTTGTGGAAATCATACGGGACTATAAGGACGGTCTGATCCTTTTTCTGCACAGCATGACCCGTGACCTGTCTCTGGCCGAAGAGCTTTGCGAGGATACCTTTGTGCGTATCGCCGTCAAGAAGCCAAAATTCAGCGGAAAATCGGCCTTTAAAACCTGGCTTTACGCCATCGGTCGTCGGGTAGCAGCAGATCATCTGCGGAAAATCAGCCGTCGGGAAACGGTATCCCTGGAGGCTTTGGCCGAGGATGGCTTCGACCTTCCCGCCGACGAGGATCTGACCCTCTCATATCTGCGTGACGAACGAAAAAAAGCCGTTCACCGTGCGTTGGGACGACTGGGAAACACCCACCGAGAGATTTTGTGGTTGGTGTACTTTGAAAATCTTTCCCTTAAAGAAGCGGCGGGCATCTTAGGTAAATCCGTTCACGCCACCGAGTCCTTGATCCACAGAGCAAGGCTGTCTATGAAAGCCGAGCTGGAAAAGGAGGGTATTACGAATGAAGAATTTTGAACAAATGGCCTCTGATGTGCTGCAACGGCGCGATGAAGCATTGGCTGTCAAGGCCAAGCAACAGCGCTCGTGGCGCCGCATCGGTACCATAGCCGCGGTCTGTATTATCACCGTCGGCACAACGGCGGGTATTTGGGGCGCGACCGTCATGAACCGCCGTCAGGACACCCCCGGGCTGTCGAGTGATCAAGTCTCGGCGCAAAAGCCGCCCCGCCCGACAGAGACCCGCGAGGACGGTGTGTTTTGGGAAGACACCCGCATACGCAAAGGACTGCATATTTCCAAAGTCGAATCCGGTATCCTGTGGCCTTGGGAAGAGCTGACCGATGCCGAGCGTTACACCCAAATGTCCTATGACGGCAAAACCTACTCTATACGCGGAACTGTCCAAAGCTACTTGGGCGAAAAGCTTACGGACGGAGAGGCCTACGGCTTTGAGGAGGACTGGTCAACGGGAAAAAGAACGCAGCACACGATTTTCTGCGAGATCTATGCTCTTACCTTCTCCCCCGATCACAGCGTGGTAGCCGTATGCTTTGAGGGGCAAAACGAGTTTTACCGTTTCGAGTGCGAAAGAGACTATGATCCCCCCAAAACGTTGGGAGAATTCATGGAGACCCGCAAGCTTTCCGAGGTGCTTCCTCTCACCACCCTGTATTACAACAGCGGAAAATCGGAGACCAAGCAGTCCCTCTCGTACGAGGACAGCGACGCCGTGTGGAGGATTTTGGCCAAGTACGGTGACGCCCCCTTCGTGGAAAAATACACCTACTATCACAACAAGGAGGACGTTGGATTTTCGGCCACCTCCGAGGTGCTGGGCATACGTAATTTGTCCTTTACCATCAATGAGGACGGCTATATCGTCACCAACATTGAGCGGTACGGCTACCACTACAACATTGGTACGGAGGCCGCCCGCGAGGTCATCGACTACGTCAAAGCGCACATGGCCGATCCTTTGCCCGATGCGCAAACCTATACCTATACCGTCGTGGGTACCGTCACCGAGATCGGCGACGGATATATCAAGGTGGACGATTCCATCATGATGAAAGATCCCAAGGACGGCTTGGAATTTACGGTCATCACCGAGCGCAAGGAGCTCAGCCGTGTCGTCACCCATCTTTTGCGCGTAGGCAGTCGGGTCATGGTCACCTACGACGGCTTTGTGAGCAAGGAGGATCCCCTGCGCATTGATTATGCCTCCGCCATCGACGAGGTTTATATCACGGAGGACGGCGACGTTCTGATTCCCGAATGAATGCAACAAGCCGCATCGTCGCAACAAAAAATCCTGTCACCGCTTGGGTGGCAGGATTTTTTTGATTTCAGGGATTGCATGATGGATGACCTTTGGCCAATTCCGAATTTTTAAACACCTTCTCACCCGTGACTTCGCGGATCACACGGATCTCGGGTGGAAGGGTTACGGGCGTATCCTCACGCAAAAGCTCCACCTCCAGAACGGCTTGCTGATCCCAGAAAGGATACACGTCGATCTCCAGCACCATGCCCTCATGAGGGATGCAATACCGTGTCTTTTGCAACGGATGACAGTTCGGGTCGGCCTCTGTCAGATACGCGTTGTACTGCACCTCGGTGATGGCCGCTTCTTCCTCCTCGCGGGTCACAGCCGTCACGCGGCGCTTGACCGTGTAATAATAATGCACGGTCTCCCCTTCCCTGCGCATCCGCACGCGGCGTTCTTCACCGCAGGGCGACGACAGATAGGTTTGGGTGATCTCGCTGACTGCCACGTCGGGGTGGCTTGTCAGCCATTCGAGATTCGGGTATTCGATGAGATATTTACGCTCGATTTCAAGGGGAGTTGCCATAAAAATTCTCCTGCAAACAATCAGAATTTGACGCCGTTATTGTAGCCCGTCATGATGCCTTCGCGGTAGATGTGGGCATCGTTGGCCACCTGCAGGACATGGGGATACACATAATTCCCTCTCGGCTCAAACTCGATGACCGACATAGAGCTGTGGCTGAAATCAAAGCGAGAGGCAAACGTGGGGTACGGAATATCCAGCATACTGCTGAAAAAGCTCATACCGAAGCCTTGATGTGCGAACAGAGCCACGCGCTCATGGTTGGGGCGCACCACCTCGTAGCGTGCGTTTTTCCTGTCGTGGCGGTAACCGAGGGACAAAAAGAACTCGTCCACCGCGGCATTCACGCGTTTGACACCCTCCCCGAATTTCATTCCGGAAAACGCGGGGTGATCATACCACCGTTCGCCCAAGGCACGCACCTCGGGAGAGGAAAAGATCTCCAGATAAGCGGAAACGAAAAACACCCAAGTCTTGCCGAATTTTTCATGGGGTACTGTAAATTCCTCCCAAACAAGCCCCTCGTCCGCCCAGTCACAGACCGTGATCTCACGGCCTAGCAAGTCGCAGATGGGCTTGGCCGTCTGCAGGGTACGCAGGGTGGGGGAGGCGAAGACGCGGTCAAGTCCAAAGAGGCACAGGCGCTTGGCCAGCGCGTCGGCCTGCGCACGTCCCAAAGGCGTCAGGGAATGATCGGGAACCGTCATGGGTTCGCCGTGTCGGATATAGTAAAACAGCATGAAAGCACCTCCGTGGTGGGATGCTTTTATTGTAGCATAAAAGCCAAGGGGTGTCAAGGGTGGGGGATAAAAATACCCACCCCGAAATCGGGGTGGGCGGTGAATCAGGATTCGAGGACACAGTTATAATGGTGGCCTTGATTGGTACCACATTTTCGCAGCCGTTTCATTCCCCTCCCCCAAACGCCTCCCGCAGCTTATCGATCGCCGCTTTTTCAATCCTGCTGACGTATGACCTTGAGATCCCCAGCTTCAAGGCGACGTCATGCTGGGTCATAGGTTGCTGACCGCCTAGGCCAAACCGCATCATGATGACCTGTCGCTCCCGCTCGTCAAGCCGCGTGCGGACGTATTTCATGGCCTGCTCTGCCTCCACCGAGCGGAACACGTCCTCGCTGACGCATTCGTCGCTGCTGATCACGTCCATATAGGTAAGGGGATTGCCGTCCCTGTCCACGTCGATGGTGTCGTTCATAGAGACCTCGGAGGTGTGCTTTTTTTCGGCGCGGAAGTGCATGAGGATCTCGTTTTGGATACAACGCGCGGCATAGGTGGCAAATCGCGTGCCGGTTTCTGATTTAAAGCTGTCCACCGCCTTGACAAGCCCGATGGTTCCGATGGAAATGAGATCCTCCTGGTCCTTGCCCGTGGCATAATATTTGCGCACGATGTGGGAGACCAGCCGCAGATTGTGTAAAATCAGCTCTTGCCGCGCATCCGTTGCTTCGGGAGATTTTCCCTCCCGCAAGAGGAAAAACAACCGCTCCTCTTCGGCGTGCGGCAGGGGCGGCGGAAAATTCTGCTGCGGTGTGGAGACCCCCAAGACGATATGCAACAACCGCAGGATGGGGGAATACAAAAAAGAAAACATAAAGATCCTCCCGACAATTCTTGAAAGAATATATGCGGGAGGATCTAAAAAAATGTATGTGCTCATATGAGATTTCTGAGTATACCGTAGGCAAGCACCGCCCCGAGAGCCGCAAAATTCACCCACAGCGGTCTCGGCCAGCGGAAGGGATTTCCGTCCTTGATATAGCCTGCGGCCAAAGAAATGCCCGCGAACAAAGCATATCCAAGGTACAGCGGCCAGATAGCGTTATAGGAGAAAGCAGCGACAAAATCAAACGCCAACAGCGCGGCCGCCGCGCGAGAAAGACCGCAAGCGGCGCAGTCCAGTCCTGTCAGCACGTGAATGGAACAAGGCAGACCAAAGCCCGTCAGCCTGACAAGCAGGGCGTAGCCGACAAGCAGCAGGAGACAGCCGCCCGCAATAGCCAGCACGGTATGCAGGCGTTTTTTCTGTTGATGATGCACGGTGCGTCCTCCTCTCTTGCGACTATATGCTTATTATATCATGTTTTCGGAGGGATTGCAAGAGGGATTCTTACTGTTTCAGATCAGCTCGTCGCGGCGGAATCTTGTGTGGACATACAGCCACGAGAGGAGATCGCAAACGGCATAGACCGCGATGGCGATCACGAACAAAACGAGATCAAAGAGAAGTCGGAACACAAGATTCTGCATCCCGCCCGTCAGCAGAGTAAACAGTATGAACACGATAAAATAGGTACACGCTGCCAAGATCTCCATGGGATAATCGGGAGATTTCAGAACGTAGACAAGCTCGGCCTTGACATTTCCGCGACGGTCACCCAAGGCTTGCTTGTAGGCCTTGCCGCGGTCACTGTCCTTATAGCGCTTGGAGGACACCATCAAGAAGGTGATGACGGTGGGGATTCCGTACAGGACGAGGATCTGCAAAACGGGGATCTCTTTGAAAAAGTTGGCGACCGTAAAGAGGACGTTGTTGCCGAGAATATAGACGGCAAGGAAAATGAGAAGATATTTGATACCGCGGATGAGTTTTGTAAAATAGAGTTTACGCATAGAATACTCCTTTCTGTGTGATGGGAGCATTATATCATTATAGTTAGGTGTAAAGTCAAGGGGTTTTCAAAAAAATGTTGAGCGGATAGTGCCCACGCGAGGGACTCCGTCTTCGGGTTCATTGCCCGAGAAGAAGTTTGTCTTGTAAATTGTTGTTTAGCGGGGTAAACCCCACACCTCTCGGGTGTCGGATGACCGATAGGGGTTCTGGGGGCGAAGCCCCCAGAACCTATAAGAACGGCCGGCGGTTTCGGGGGCGGCCTTGAGCGCCCTGAATCAAATAAAAATTGTTTTGCGGAGCAAAACTTCCTTACTCCACAATAAAAAATAAGGTTTTCAAAAGATTTTCCCAACACC
>JAGASP010000123.1 GCA_017621695.1 Clostridia bacterium | reverse complement strand
TAGTGCGCACCCTTGTATTCGCCCTGCTTATCGGGGATGGGATGGCAATTTTTGACGCAATCCTCGAACACGCGGATGTACGGCTTGCCTGCTTTGCTCATGCAAGCGATGACGAGATCGGTATCTGTGATATAGCCAAGACCTGAGATCTTGTCGATATCATCTCTTCGATACCGGGTAACACTGTAGACTACTTTTTTCATTTTGGATTACCTCCTGATTTTTTATTTTGCCTTTCGGCAGGGTCAGGGGAGCATAGGTCGGGAGCTGATTACGTTCATTCCTAGTGAGGTGTGCAGATGTCAACGAGAGGTATTGATGACTTTCAGTACACAAAAAAATATTGCTTTTGGATATAGAAAAAACCAGGTATCGCTACCTGGCTGTCCTGTATCTATTTTTCATTTTTCGGTGATATTTTTTTACGTTTACATCTGCGAGACCTATGCTACACTGGACACAACGAAAGGCTAAAAAATCGGGAAATAAATGCTTATACTTACGATATTTGCGAATAACCTTGTTTTTTAATATCATATATGGCATAATGTAATAAAAAAGTCGGAAAGGGAAGGTAATGAGATCACTTGAATTAAAATCTACTCAAGAAAACATTATGGATTCTTTCAAAAAAGATATGATCGGCAGGAATACCTATGTTTAAAACGAAAAAATATTTGGAAGAAAAAGCAAGACAAACATTGAGTTTGGTATGTAGTTACAATATTGAAGATTTGATTTGTGAAGATAAACCTGACATTCAAGATCGGCAAGGCAAACGAGGGATTGAAGTTGTTCAAGATATGGACGAAGAAGAGAGGAAACGAGAGGTGTTTATTGAGCAAGTATGGGATATCCCATATGATCAAATAGATTCCGAAAAGATTAAGCGTTTTCAATCCGAGGGAGGAGAGATTAGACCAATAGAAAATAATAGAATACGCGGGGCAATTTTAGGGAAACCCAAGCCTAATACACCGGATCATTTGATTGAAACAATTATGAAAAAAGTACATTTGCTGAACAAAGGACAATATGTTCATTGTGATAGCTATGAATTATATGTCTTTGTACAGACTGTTTCTATTGATGACGCTTATGATTCTTATGTGATAGATATTATGAATGCTATTCCAACAAATAATAACAGAAATTATGAAAAAGTATTTCTTGATTATAACTATGGAATTTGTATATGTGACTTAAAAAATCAAAAATTTCAGCGTATATCTATTTCACCTGAAACGAGAAAAACTATTGAAAAAGAAACTATGAAAACATATTCATCTTAAAAACAGTATGTCATTTACAGAACAGTTTACTTGCTACGGATAACAAATTAATAAAAATCAATTTTAAATAATATCTTTGATTATTATGTTTAAAAAATTCATATAGCGAAGGATTGTAAAGTGAAAAAGGCGCGCAACTCATTACTAGCTGCGCGCCTGCTTGTTTTTTGAAAAGAAAAAACCAACCTAAATTGAGCGGTTCAATTTAGGTTGGTAATGGTGACCCGTAGCAGAATCGAACTGCTGTTACCGCCGTGAAAGGGCGGTGTCTTAACCGCTTGACCAACGGGCCGTATGAAATCGCAGTTGCCACTGTAGAGTGACAACTGCGCTGGTAGCGGAAACCGGATTTGAACCTGTGACCTACCGGGTATGAACCGGTTGCTCTAGCCAGCTGAGCTATTCCGCCATGCGTTCTTTTCACAACGCTCGATTATTATATCACAGACGCTTCGTTTTGTCAAGCGTTTTTTGAATTTTTTTTTGAAAACTCGCCAAAAAATAAAAGTTTGTTGAAAATGACATTTTCAGACAAAATATGTCCCCGATCATTTGTGGAATTGACTTGACAAACCTCTCTTTTTTATGGTATAATTCCGATATCCTTATATGAAATATATCAAAGAGAAAGGATCTGTATTATGATGAAAAAACGACACGGTTTTCAACTGCCGAAGGTACTGCTCTTTTTGACTGCGCTGGTCATTAGCATCTGCCTTTTGGTGGCTTGCGGCGGCGGAACCGAGACCGAAACCGATCTCGTGACCGGTGCTTTTACAGACGCGGCTTCCGAAGAAACCACGGATGCGATTGTGACTGCGGAAGGCTTCCCCGAGGTGCCGACCGCTGAGGCAACCGAACCGACACAAGGAACGTCTGCGGAAGATCCTTCCGAACCCTCCTCCGAGGAACCTACCGAGGAACCCACCGAAGCAGTGCAGCTTTGGGAGCCCGACACGGGCATCTTCAACGAGGGCAAGGTAGAGTATGTCAAGGAAGTGGAAACCATCGTTTTGGATGCATATCCCGACGAAAAGCTGGGGACACCTCTCCAAAAGGATGATGCGGGCGTGCATACTGTTTTCTACACGGATTTTTCCGATGGTGATGCAACCGTTAAGGGGAATACCGTTCAATTCAATCAGTCTGCCGAGGTGATAGACGGCAAGCTGTATACACCCTACGATGCATCCTCGCCTACCTTGATGGGTGGTAGCTGGACAACGTGGTCTCCTGTGACGGGGGCCTCCTTTGCAAACAGTAAGCAGGTCACGCTTGCACTGGATTGGGAGATCGTATCTGTGAGCAACGGTGCATGGACAACCGCTTTCTGGGGCTGCTACGTTTCCAACTACGCGGGAAAGATTCCCGATAATCCGGGCGACGGCCTTTGGATCTCCTTCCAGGCCAACGCCAACAAGATCACCGTATACCATCCCGACACACAAAGCTGGGCAGGCGGTTGGGCGGATATTCCCGTAGAGGAAGGAATCCTTGCGGGACAGCATAAAATGGATATTGTCTGTACACCCGATTATACCACGAAGATCTTTGTCACAAAAAGCGGGACCGATACGGCACGTTGCGTGGCAACCGTAAAATTTGAGGACGGAAAGATCAAGGCTTACAACGAGGCAAACGAAATGGTCAAGGAAAGCAACTGTTCAACCGAAAATATTCAGGGAGAAAACTTCTCTCTCTTCGTCCATGGCGGCGGTGGTGCCATATTGGATGAGGTCGCCATTCTTGCAGCCTCCAAGGGTGAGGTCAAGGAAAATATGACGCTGGCCGCTACGCCTCTGGAGGGGCATCAGTTGGGGCTGGATATCACCGACAAAACCGACCTTGTCAGCATTTGCTATTCCGTTTGGTTTGATGCCATTCTCGGCAACAACGGAGGCAAGGTGGACAACTGGCACAACATTACCGAGGTGCTGGCAGGCCGTCAGGAATGGGGACCCGTGCCCTCCTTCCACTATTGGGCCAAGCCCGCGCTGGGATACTACAGCAGCTCCAATAAAGAAGTGATCCGTACGCATATGAGCCAATTGTATGAGGCAGGTGTAGACTTTATCGTCATTGACCTGACCAATGCAGGCGACGGCTACATCAATTCCAGCGCGTGGATATCCTACATTCAGATCCCCATGGATGCCATCTGTAACACCATCATAGAGATGCGCGCCGAAGGGAAGGGGACACCCTACGTGGTCTTCTGGGCAGGCGACAGCGAGGGGCCTTTGTATCAGGCATTGTATGACCGTTACCACGCCAACGAAGTGTGGAAGGATTGCTTTGTTTACTGGGACGGTAAGCCCTTCCTCTTGACCACGCACAAGACAGAGGAGGATTTCCCCCTCAAGGATCTTTACACCACCCGCTCTATGTGGGGTCTCGGTGTCAATTACGATCAGGGACAATGGAGCTTTTTGAGCGTCAACAACTACAACCGTGTGACCAACGGTAAGGACGGAAAGCCCGAGCAGGTCAGCGTTGCCGTTGCCACGCAGGAGACTTATATGTCCGAGCCTACGGCACACGGACGCAATCACGGTATCTTCTGGTACTGCCAGTGGTACTATGCTTTTGAGGTGCATCCCAAGGTGGTGGGCTTGACCTGGTGGAACGAATGGACTGCGCAGAGATACGAGGTCTCTCCCGGCAAGTTTATCTTCACGGATGCATACAATCAGGAATACAGCCGTGATATCGAGCCCATGGAGGGCGGCCACGGTGATCAGTATTATCGCTGGCTCAAGGAATACATCGCACATTATAAGGCGGGGTTGGATTGCCCTGTTTTGGTGGAAGAGGGCTATGAAGACCGTGTGGATCGCTTCCTGAAGCAGGCGATGAGACAGGGCTGATGCCTATTGTCGGAAAGGATATACCATGTGTAAAAAAATCCGTTGTCAGCGTTTGCTTTGGACAGTGCTTTCAATGGGGATCCTTCTGACCATGCTCTGCGTCTCTCTTTCCTCTTGCTCAATTTGGCAAAAGCTATGGGAACGTCCCGCGCTGACCGATGTTCCCAACGAGCTTTTGCTGATCCCCGATCCCGAAGCGGCTACGGAAGCCTTCTTGCTGTTCGAGGATGCGGTGGAATATACAGGGAAGGCACATAGCGGTACGGATATTCGCTATAACGGGACGGGTGACAAGCGAGATAAGATCATTGTGATCGACGCGGGACATCAAGCGGTCGGGAACAATGAGCAAGAGCCTGTCGGCCCCGGCGCTTCCTCCATGAAGGATAAGGTTACATACGGCGCGGATGGCGTATTTACCAAGCAGGAAGAGCACGAGCTCAACCTGAAGGTGGCGCTTTGCTTGCGGGATGAGCTCATCAAGCGCGGCTACAGCGTCGTCATGATCCGCGAAACCGCCGAGGTTGATATCAGCAATCGGGAAAGGGCAGAGCTTGCCAATGCTTGCGGGGCGGATGCATTTATCCGCATCCATGCCAATTCCTATGACGATGCCGATATGAAGGGTGCTATGACGCTCTGCCATACGCAGAACAATCCCTATCCCGACTGTGCGGCGCATTATCCGGAAAGCCGTCTTTTGTCTGAGCATATTCTGAGCGCTTATTGCAAGGAAACAAAGATGGATCAGCTTCCCATCCGGGAGGTGGACACCTACACGGGAACCAACTGGTCTCAAGTGCCCACGACCATTCTGGAAATGGGCTTTCTCTCCAACGCTTCGGATGATGAAAGGATGTACTATGATACCTTCCATCTGACTGCGGCGAAAGGAATTGCCGACGGTGTGGATGCGTATTTTGCCGCACTTGACGCTGTTGCCGAAGAGACGTCGGAGGGTAGCCCCAAGAGCCAAACGAATGAACCCTGAAAACAACCCCTGTGCGGAATCAAAATACAGCACAGGCGACCAAAGAAAAAGCCGCTCGTCCCAACGGACGAGCGGCTTAATTTGTGAGCATTCAATCAATCGCAGATAAAGGGCAGAAGAGCAGCCTGACGAGCGCGCTTGGCCGTGCATTGTTTATTGGTCACCTCTGAAAACAGGAGGGTATCATGGTAGCATATCTTTTGAAATTTGCAAATAAAAATGACCAAGCCCTTGACTTTGCCGAAAAAAAGTGCTATACTGTAATTGCCAAACCAATTGAATACATGAGACAAGCTTATACGCTTATACCAAGGGGGTACTGTACCTATTTTTTTGTTATATACTTGAATTTGAAAAAATGCAAATTCCTGAGTGTGTAATGAAAAATAGGTAAAAACTCATCTTAAGTATAGGTTTTGTTCTTATTGTCTTTATACAATTGGTTTGGCGACTATCGGAGTTTGCGTTTTTGTGCGGCTTACTTCGGTGGCCGCACTTTTTATTTTATTCTATAAAAGGAGGAACAGAAAATGTTCAAATTCCAAAAGGCGGGAGCGATCTTGCTCAGCCTTCTGATGCTGGCTGGTGCCATGACAGCTTGCGGTGGCGGTAGTGGTAGTACGAGCGTTGAAGAGACGCAGAGCGTAAATCAAGGCGAAGCAAGTACACCGGAACAAGGAAACAAGGCAGAAGGAGAGAATGAAGTCGAAACTAAAACTGAAATCAAAAACGATAATTTACCTAAATCATCGATAGGTTTGGCGTACATCATCAATGACGATGGAAAGACCTGTACCGTGACAGGTATTGGCACCTGCATGGACACTGACATTGTCATAGGTCAAATTGATGGCTATCCCGTGACAAGTATAGGCTTTCGGGCGTTCCTTCGTTGCACCTCACTGACAAACATCACCATCGGTAACAGCGTCACAAGCATTGGTGACGGGGCGTTCCGTGAGTGTACCTCTTTGGCAAACATCACCATTGGCAACAGCGTCACTAGCATTGGTGTTGGGGCGTTCCTTGAGTGTACCTCTTTGGCAAGTATCACCATTCCCAACAGTGTCACAAGTATTGGCAGTGTAGCGTTTGAAAAGTGCTCCTCGCTGATAAGTGTGTATATTACCGATATTGCAAACTGGTGCGAGATTAACTTCGACGGTGCTTTATCAAATCCATTGGAATGTGCACACAATTTGTATTTGAACAATGAACTTGTGACAGACCTTGTCATCCCCGACAGCGTCACTATGATTCGTCATGATGCGTTCAATGATTGTTCCTCGCTGACAAGTGTCACCATTCCCGACGGGGTCACAAGCATTGGTGATTCTGCGTTTTCAGGGTGTTCTTCTTTGACAAGCATTACTATTCCTAACAGTGTCAAATACATTGGCTCCTCTGCGTTCTCAGGTTGCTCCTCGCTGACAAGCATCACCATTCCCCATGGTGTCACAGAAATTTGCAAATGGACGTTTGATATGTGTTCCTCGCTGACAAGCGTCACTATTCCTAACAGCGTCACAAAGTTTGAGGCTGATGTGTTGCTTGGTGAAGGTGAGTTTAATAGGTGCTATTCTCTGACCGATATTTATTTCACAGGTACTTTTGATGAATGGCGAGCCATTAAAAATAAGCCCGCGCTCCACTCCGGCATCACCATCCACTACAACTACATCCCCGAATAACACAAAAACGCCCTCGCATAATTGCGAGGGCGTTTTTGTATGACTCCATATTAGTCGCAGATAAAGGGCAGAAGAGCAGCCTGACGAGCGCGCTTGATGGCGATGTTGACCTCTCTCTGGTGCTTTGCGCAAGCGCCGGAAATGCGGCGGGGCAGGATCTTGCCTCTCTCGCTGATGAACTTGGACAGCTTCTTGGTGTCCTTGTAGTCAATGTAAGCGATCTTGTCTGCGCAGAAAATGCAAACCTTCTTTCTCTTGTTGCGATTGAAGGGGCGTGCGGGACGAGCAGTATTCTCGGTTCTATCCATCTTAATCCTCCTGTCGTGAAACACGACTATTCATTTAAATTTTTGTGTGCGATTGCACGGGTGGTGCCGTTCTGAAATCAGAAGGGCAGATCGTCATCGGTCTTGATCTCCTCAAACTTAGGCGCAGATGCGGCGGGAGATGCATAAGCCGGTGCAGAGTAGAGATCGCCGGCGGGAGCGGACATACTGTCCTGTGCGTTGCGGTTCTCCACGAAGAAAGCCTCGTCGGCTACGATGTCGGTGGAGTAACGCTTCTGACCCTGCTGGTCGATCCAAGAGCGGTTCTGAATGCTGCCGGTGATGCAGATCGCAGAGCCTTTGTGGAAATACTTTGCGATAAACTCAGCGGTGCTTCTCCATGCAGTTACACGGAAGAAGTCAGCCTCGGGCTGACCCTGCTGGCTGTCGCGGGATGCAAAACGGCGATTCACGGCGATAGAGAAGGAGACCACGGCGATGCCGCTTTGGGTCTGCTTCAGCTCGGGGTCTGCGGTCAGGCGACCTGCGAGAATGACCTTGTTCAGGTTGAGAGACATCATGAACCTCCTGATAGTTGAAATGAGTTTCGGATTACTCTGCGTCAGCGGGAGCTTCCTCAACAGCAGGAGCTTCCTCTACGACGGGAGCTTCCTCGACAACGGGAGCCTCTACGGTTTCCTCAGCAACAACAGCCTTGGCGGTGGGCTCGAAATCGAGACGGATGAGAACCGAGCGGAGAATGCTCTCGTCAATGTTGAAGAGACGCTCCAGCTCTGCGGGGAACTCGGGGGCAGCCTTGAAGGTGACTACGACATAGTAGCCCTCAGGTCTGTCGTTGATGGGGTATGCAAGACGGCGCTTGCCCCACTCTGCAACCTCAACAACGGTCTCGGCATTGTCGTTGATGATGCCAACGAACTTCTCGACCGTAGCCTTGGTAGCCTCTTCACCGTCAGCAACGTCGACGATAAACAGGCTCTCGTAATAATTGTTGATCTTTTCCATGTTTGTTTACCTCCCTATGGACTATAAGACCGTGCATCTTACAAATTTTATGCACAGTAAGGAGACGGGCTTGAAAATTTACCCGTACCGAAATAGTATTCTACCATACTTTCCCCGATTTGTCAAGCCCCAATGGAGCTTTTTTGATTTTTTGTCTATATTTACGGAATCCTGCCCTGAGGAAGATACAAATTGGCCAAAATGATGGCAATTCCTAAGTTTTTCTTAAAATATATTGACTTTTTTATATGAATATGATACAATTATAAGAGCCGTTTGCCGAGACACGGCACTTCGGTCTGATAACACAACCAACGGTAAAGGACGTACCGAACATGAAAAAAGACATTCTTCGTATGATCGAAGATAATATGGACGGATTTTCAAAGGGGCAACGGCAGATTGCCCGCTTTTTGCTGGCACACTACGATAAAGCCGCGTATATGACCGCCGCCAAGCTGGGATCGGAGGTCAGCGTGTCAGAATCTACGGTAGTGCGCTTCGTGATGGAGCTGGGCTACGCGGGCTACCCCGAATTCCAGAAGGCCCTGCAGGATCTCATCCGCACCAAGCTTACCTCTTTCCAGAGAATGGAAGTGACCAACCACCTCATCGGAAACGGGGACGTGCTGGAAAAAGTGCTGATGTCCGACGTGGACAAGATCAAGCGTACCTTGGAGGGCGTGAGCCATGCGGATTTTGAAGGCGCGGTGGATGCCATCGTCAAGGCAAAGACCATCTACATCATCGGTGTGCGCTCCTCCTATACATTGGCGAGCTTTCTCAACTATAACCTCCGCATGGTATTCAGCAACGTTCGCCTTATCGAGACCACCTCGGGCGGCGAGCTGTTTGAGCAGATCCTCAACATCAAGGAGGGAGACGTGATCATTGCCGTCAGCTTCCCTCGCTACTCCAAGCGTGTCATCAATGCGGTTAATTACGCCAAAAAGGCAGGCGCGCAGGTCGTAGCACTCACCGATTCCTATGAGTCTCCCATCGCCGCTGAGGACAATCACGTGCTGGTGGCGCAGAGCGATATGGCCTCCTTTATGGACTCCCTCGTGCCGCCCATGAGCATTCTGAACGCGTTGATCGTGGCTGTGTCCCGCGCCCGTGAGGCTGAGGTCAGCGAAAGACTCCGCAAGCTGGAGGTCATCTGGGACGAGTACGACGTGTATTTGAAGAATCCGCACGATTAAAGCGTACCCTTGAATATCCGAACGGGGCAGGGATCCCATGGGGGTATTAAAAAACCTCTCCCTATCCAAACACTTGTCCCATTCATTATTTTTTGAAAGTTTTGAGGGGGTCAAGGGGGAACTTTTTCAAAAGCTCCCCCTTGCGTACCCCTGAACCACCACCATGAAAAAAAACATCGTCATCGTCGGCGGCGGTGCCGCAGGGCTGTTTGCCGCCATGAGAGCGGCGGAGAGCTCGCGGGACATAACCGTCACCGTTATTGAACAAAATAACCGTATGGGCAAGAAGCTCCGCATCACGGGCAAGGGTCGCTGTAACGTGACCAATGCTTGTGACCGCGACACCTTCCTTTCCAACGTGCCCACCAATCCCCGTTTTCTGTACGCCGCCATCAGCGCGTTGAATACGCAGGATGTCATGGACTGCTTTGAAGGTCTTGGTGTGCCCCTGAAGGTGGAGCGCGGACACCGTGTATTTCCTGTGTCGGATAACGCCCACGATATCGCGGATGCCCTCGTCAAGCGCTGCCGTGAGCTGGGGGTTCAGTTCGCCTCGGGACGGGTCAACCGCCTTATGACCGAGGAGGATACTGAAGGGAAGTCTTGTATCACGGGCGTGGCCTGTGGACAACGTGAATTCCCCGCCGATGCCGTCATCCTCTGCACGGGCGGCGCATCCTATCCCACCACAGGCTCCGACGGCAACGGCTACGACCTGGCCGAGGCCGTAGGACACGGGATCGTGTCTCCCATCCCCTCGCTGGTGCCCCTGGTCTGCGCTGATTCGGCCTGCGTGGATATGATGGGATTGTCCCTCCGTAACGTGCGGCTGACCGTGTACCAAAAAGAAAAGAAAAAGACCATCTATGAGGATTTCGGCGAGATGCTCTTCACCCACTACGGCGTGACGGGTCCGCTGATCCTCAGCGCATCGGCTCATATGCCCGATTTGGTGCCGGGACGGTATGAGCTGTATATCAACCTCAAGCCTGCCTTGTCCGAGGCCGAGCTGGATGCCCGCATCCTGTCCGACTTCAAAAAGTACGCCAACAAGGACTTCATCAACGCCCTCTCCGACTTGCTCCCCCTCAAGGCCATCGAGCCTGTGGTAAAGCTGTCGGGCATCGACCCTCGCAAAAAGGTCAACGCCATCACCAAGGAGGAGAGAAAGAAGCTGGGAGAGGTCATCCAAAGGTTGACCCTTCACCCAACCACTCACCGACCCATCAAGGAAGCCATCGTCACCAAGGGTGGCGTATCGGTCAAGGAGGTCAATCCCAAGACCATGCAGTCCAAGCTGTGCGAGGGGCTGTACTTCGCAGGAGAGCTTCTGGACGTGGATGCCTATACCGGCGGCTTTAACCTGCAGATCGCGTTTTCTACCGCGCACCTGGCGGCGCTCTCCGCTGTGGAACAGGTGACAGAGGTATAAAACCCAACGGGCAGGGATCCATGGGGATCTCAATGCCTGCTATCCATCACTTGGCCTATTCATTATTTTTTGAAAGTTTTGAGGGGGTCAAGGGGGGATTTTTTCAAAAGTTCCCCCTTGCGTACTCCCTATAAGGAGTCTATATGGAGCACATTCAAATTGCTATCGACGGCCCCAGCGGGGCAGGAAAGTCCAGCGTATCCAAGGCTGCGGCCCGCGAGCTGGGCATTATTTACGTGGACACGGGCGCGTTGTACCGTACCATTGGCTACTATGCCCGCGAGCAGGGCATCGCCGTAGACAACGCTATCGCGGTCGTTCCGTATCTTGATCGCATTCACATCGAGGTGCGCTATGAGAACGGTGTACAATGCGTCTATCTCAACGGTGAAAATCTCGGAGACCGCATCAGACAAAACGAGATCTCCATGTACGCCTCCGCGGTGTCCTCGATTCCCGAGGTCAGAGCGTTCCTGCTCGACACCCAGAAGAAGATCGCCGCTGAAAATTCCGTCATCATGGATGGACGTGACATCGGTACCGTGATTCTGCCCGACGCGCAGGTCAAGGTGTTTCTGACCGCCTCCAACGAAGCGCGCGCCAGACGTCGCTATATCGAGCTGCAGGAAAAGGGAATGCCCCTGCCTTACGAGGAGATCCTCGCGGATATGAACCGACGTGACGAGGCCGACCGTACCCGCGCCATCGCCCCCGCCATCCCCGCGCCCGATGCCGTCATTCTGGACAACTCCGACCTGAACTTTGAAGAGACCGTTGCCGCGCTTCTGTCCATCGTCCGCCGCATTGCCGCAGAGAAAGGAATCTCGCTTTCATGAGTGACAGCAAACCGAAAAAAGAAAAAAAGATCCGCCCGAAAAGCAAGGCGTATGCCGTCGCACACGCGCTTCTGGCAGGTCCGATCCGCTTTTTTACCCGCATCCACGTGCACAACAGAGAAAATGAGCCCCTGCCCGATACGGGGGCGTGTCTTGTGATCTGCAACCATATGGTCTGGCGGGATCCCATCATTCTGTGCGCTTCTCTGAAATACAGACAACCGCATTTCATGGCCAAAAAGGAGCTTTTCAAAGTGCCCCTCCTGGGTGGGATCATCCGTGCGTTCGGTGCCTATCCCGTCAACCGAGGCGGTGCCGACGTGAGCGCCATCAAGTATACCATCTCGCTGCTTCAAAACGGCGTCACCGTGGGAATGTTCCCCCAAGGACACCGCTACAACGGCGTGGATCCCCGTACCACCAAGCCCAAGCAGGGCGCGGCCATGATCGCTCTTAAGGCAGACGTGCCCATTTTGCCTGTGTATATCAAGGTCAAAAACAACAAAGCGCGCCTCTTTTGCCGCAAGGATGTGTATTTCGGCAAGCCCGTGACCCCCGCTGAAATGCATTATGATCCTGAGGCGTCGGGGGAATACGACCGCATCATAAGCGAGCTCTTTGAAAAGCTCTGCGCCCTGGGAGATGATCGCTCATGAAAAAGGTTATTGTTGCCGAAAACGCAGGCTTTTGCTTTGGTGTTGCGCGGGCGACCGCCGCTGTGGAAAAGGAGATCGCGGCGCGTGTTCCCGGTGAGCGCATCTACACGCTGGGCAGACTCATTCACAACGATACCTACAACCGTCGTCTCGAGGCGGAGGGTGTGAAGGTCGCTTCGACCGAAGATCTTGAAGCTTTGGCCGCATCGGCAACCGAGGCCTCTCCCGTCAAGCTGTTTGTCCGCGCCCACGGCATGACCAAAGCGACCGAAGCGGTGCTGATTGACTGCCAAAAACGAAACCCCTGTTTTTCCTTTGTGGATTGCACCTGCTCCTATGTCAAGAAGATCCATCGCATTGCCAAAGAGCAGTGGGAGGAGACCCAAAAAGAGCTTTCGGAAGGGAAAGAGGGACGCTTTCTCATTGTCCTCGGATCGGCCTCTCACCCTGAGGTCATCGGCTTTCTCAGCAGATTTGAGGGCAAAACCTTTGTTTTTTCTACGGCTGAAGCCATGGAACAGGCCTTTTTAAACGGCGAATTCCATGATTGTTATGCAAAACAGCCAATTCTATTGGCGCAAACGACGCAAAATTTGGCGGAATGGGAAAAAATTAAAAAAGTTGTAAAAAAGGACTTTAAAAATCCGCTGATTTTTGATACAATATGTAGTGTTACGGAATCACGGCAGAAGGAGGCCGCAGACCTCGCACACGAATGCGATTTCATGGTGGTCATCGGCGGGCGGGACAGTTCAAACTCCGCCAAGCTGTACACCATTTGCAAATCCATTTGCGCTGACACTGTGTGGATCGAGCAGGCTGAAGATCTGCAAAACAAAATTCCGTTTTCCTGCCATCAAGCAGGAGTCGTGGCAGGGGCATCCACCCCACACGATATTATAGAGGAGGTTTCAAACAAAATGAGCGAACAGATTCTGAATGAAAATTTCGCGGAGATGCTCGAAGAGTCTCTCAAGACATTAAATACAGGAGATACCGTGGTTGGCATTATTACTGCCATCAACGCAGGCGAGATCCAGCTTGATCTGGGTGCAAAAGTCACCGGCGTGATCAAGCAGGCACAAATCACAGATGATCCCTCTGCAAGTCTGGAAGAGATGTTCAAAATCGGAGATGAGGTAGAGGCATTCGTGATCCGTGTCAGCGACGTCGAAGGCTTCGCTGAGCTCTCCAAGAAGCGTGTCGATTCCGACAAGAATTGGCAGAAGGTGGTCGAAGCTTGCGAGACCAAGGAGACCGTGACCGGCAAAGTTGTTGCCGCAAACAAGGGTGGCGTGGAAGTCGTTGTTTACAATAACAAGGTATTCGTGCCCGCTCGCTTCACCGGTATTCCCCGCGGTGAGGACTTCGCAGTGCTGGTTGGCCAGACCGTAAGCCTGCGTGTCATCGAGATCAAGGAAGGCAAGAAGGCTAAGGGCTCCATCAGCGCTGTTCTGGCTGACGAGCGCCGTGCTCGCGAGAAGGCCTTCTGGGAGACCATCGAGGAGGGCATGGTATTCACCGGTAAGGTCAAGAGCCTGACTTCCTACGGTGCATTCGTTGACCTCGGCGGTGTGGACGGCATGGTTCACGCATCCGAGCTGACCTGGAAGCGCGTAAGCGATCCTTCCAAGGTTGTATCCGTTGGCGACGAGCTGACTGTTTACGTCAAGAAGCTCAACGTTGAGGATAAGCGCATCTCCCTCAGCTGCAAGACCGCTGAGACCAACCCCTGGTACATCTTCACGAACAAGTACGCTGTCGGCGACGTGGCTTCTGTTAAGATCGTGAGCCTCATGCCCTTCGGCGCATTTGCTGAGATCGTGGACAATGTGGACGGTCTGATCCACATTTCCCAGATCGCTGACCACAAGATCGCCAAGCCCGAGGACGTGCTGGAGGTCGGTCAGGTTGTTGACGTCAAGATCATCGACATCGACAACGAGAAGCAGAAGGTCAGCCTGTCCATCCGCGCCCTCATCGAGGAAGCAAAGGCTCTGGCCGATGCTATGGTCGCTGAGGCCGAGGCTGCTGAGGCTGTTGAGGAAGTCGTCGAGGACGCTCCCGCTGCTGACGCTGAGTAATTTCAAACGCCAAAACATAAGAACCGCAAGGCAGAAATGTCTTGCGGTTCTTTTAGTTTATATTTGTCCCATAGGTGAACTCTCCGCGAGCTCTCCTTTTTTTGTCCCCATCATCAACATAACTATACACCCCATCACCATGACCGCCGTCACCGCGAGTCCCCCCTCCATGCCGAACGCGCCGCCGTGCATAAAGCTTCCGTTCTCGCTCGTTGCGGCAGTCAAGAGGGAAGGGTTCCCCGCAATCCCGCTGACCGAAATGCCGAACAGGTTGCCCTGTGCAAAATTCCAGACCGCATGGATCGCGCCGATACCCCAGATGCTCCCGCGTCGGAGGGTATAGATAGATGCGAACACGCCGAAGAGGGCAAGGTTGACAAGCGCTAAAGGCGTCACGCCGGGGTTGCCGAGATGCAACAGGGTAAAGATCAGGGAATTCATAAGCGCCGCTGCCCATGTGGGGCAGTTCCTTTGCATGGATGCCATGAGAAATCCTCGGCAGAGGATCTCCTCGCTCATGCCTTGGATGAGGTATCCCAAAAAGTAAAGCAGGAGCATTCCGTAGGCGGGGGCAGGGGAGAGGGTCAAGGTCATGTGCCCCGTGGCTATGCATATGCCTACGGCAAGCCCGAACATGGCAAGCCCGATGCCGAGGCCTGCGGCGTATTCTGCCACAGCGCCTTTTTTGACAAAACCCATGGAAAAGAAACTGCGTTTTTCCACACGGCGACAGTAAATGAGGCACACCGCGATCGTACCAAGGGTGGTGTACAGCCGCGCGGGCATGAGATGATGCATCGCTTGAGCGATAGCGTCCGAGATGGCTGCTGTGTCAAGAGAGGCGAGATTCTGCAGTGCATCGGTCGCTATAAGGTGCCATATGACGAATGGAATTTGCAGGATGCTTTGTGACAGTATGGCGATCAGGAATACGAGACAGTACACGAGGCTTTGCCGTGCCGGACTATCGGCGTATGCGGGCAGAGGCGCTGATCTCGCGGCTGCGGTCATGCGGGTCGTGGGAAAAGAAAACATGATAGGCTCCTTTCGGGAGGGTTATGGAAAGTATAGCATATGCAGGGAAAAATGTCAAGAAGAACAAAATGTGCCCATCGGGTATTGCATTGCCGTACGTTTTATGCTATAGTGGTGATAAATAAAAGGTCGTCTCTGAAAAAATTTGCATTTGCCCGTGAGGTTTGCCAAAAACTTTCGATATAGAGGGTGAACACGTGTTTGAGAAAACCAAGAAAGGAGTGCCTATGCCATATTCAAACGAAGAAGCGCTGCTGGATATCAGCATCCGAAATCAGCTTTTGCATCGAAACGAAGCGGCCTTGTCGCTGGTGCAGGCACACTGGGGAAAGCTTTTGCAGGGATTGGCCTACCGTATCACGGGATCTTTGGCAGATGCTGAGGAATGCGTCAACGATGCGCTGATGGATCTGTGGCAGCATCCTCCTACCGATCCCGATCTGCCCGTCCTTGCTTACATCAGCACGTTGGTACGTCGCCGCGCTTTGGACAAGCTGCGATACCGCAGGGCACAGCGGCGCGCGCAGGATGCTTTGGTTTGCCCGTTGGACGAACTGGATGAATGTCTTTCGGATCCCGAAGGGCAGGGAGAGGCCGATGCCTCGGCCATTCGGGATGCTTTGCAAGCTTTTTTGGATGATCTGGATGAGGGCAACCGAAAAATTTTCCTCCTCCGTTACTATGCCGTCATGTCCAACCGTGACGTGGCTTTGCGATGCGGCATTGGTGAGCGGGCGGTGGAAATGCGCCTCAACCGTATGCGAAAAAGATTGCGCAGTGTTCTGCACGAACACGGAATTTACCTTTGAAAGGAGTTATTTGTGATGAAAAATAATCGAGACAAATTGCACAGTGCATTTGATGAGCTTCGCGGCGATACCCTTCGTGAAGCTGCGGCGGCGTTGGAAGCTCCCGTTGTGCAAAAGAGAAATACCTTCCGTCGTTGGGTCGGTGTGACCGCCGCCTGTCTGTCTGCGGTGATGGTGTTGGGCGCTGTGGTGACCATCCCCCTTCTGAGCGCGGATGATCCAAGCTTGCCTGATACCAATCAAATGGCGGTGTCGGTTCCGAGCACCGACGCTACGCTGGAAGCACCCGAAGAGAATTATCCCTTCGTGAGGGTGCAGGTCTTGTCTGCAACAACGGACGACAATGGGGATAAAGAACAAGAAAAAGAGGAAAGCGTGTCGGTGGATATGGAATACAGCCGCATCATGCTGACCTTCAACTGTGCTGAGGGTGAGACGGCGGAGATCACCAGTCATCGGACGCTCAATTCCAAAAACGCCGTTTCTAAGAGAATGGAAACCTTGCTTTTGCAGATTGAAAGCATGGAGTTTAGCGGCAATGCACTCAAGATTCTGGAGCGAATGCTTTATCGAGAGATCAGAACGCTGGAAAGAAACGGTGAGATAGAAACCGTATTGGAGCCCTTCCGTGTGATAACGCAGATCAGCGACCGTTCTTTTCTGGTGCACAAAAACCTGTTCAGACCGACATTCCTTTCGGATGTCGTGGATTTTGTCATCCGCAATGAAAACGGGGAGGTCGTAGGCGCGGGTAGTGTTTGCCTTGCCGCTAAAATGCTGTATTCCTCTAACATGGTGCGTTATGAGATTCTCGGCTCCAAGCGCTTTGATGCGCCTGTCAGCGACGAGGACGCGGCTGCTTATATAGACGGTTTGCACGAAAATGCCGAGGCAGTCATTGCGGGAATGGATTTCTCCCCTGTGACGGCCGAGGAAGGCTATGAGCTTGCCAAAATCGATATCATTAAGCTTTGCTACGGCAACGGCGAGGTGATTGTTCCCGTGGATTCTCTTTGGACCAACAGCGCCTCCTTTTGGGAGTTCCGTATCCTCAAAATCAGAGGTCGGGCACAGGATGAAGAACGCTTCTTTATTACCTTCCCCGATGGCACTTGGGGCGAGATCTCTGAGGACAGCGGCTGGATCTACGAGGAATGCACCGACGAAAAATGCACGTTCGGTGAAGGCACGCACGAGCATCACACCGGACGCACCTTCCTACTCACCGACGGCAGAACGGTTTCTGTTGAAAGGCAGGTATATGTTGACGAGAACGGACAGAGCTTGGAAAAATACGTACCCGTGTTTGCACCTGAAGCAGAATCCGCGTAAATCTTTTGGAGGTGCCCGTGCGCTCCCCCTTATATCCGACGGGTATCTCTCCCCACGCGCTTTGGCGCGTGGGGATTTTTGCGCAGATAAATTGTTGTTTATGGGCTTTTAACCAACGTGGCCGTAGGGGAGGCCCTGTGTGGCCTCCCGCCAAAAAGATTGTTGACCCGCAAGGGTTTTGTCGATGTCGGGACGACGGGCGACCACATAGGGTCGCCCCTACAGAAAAATCACAAACCTGTCAAGAATAATTTGCAAAGGTCATTGTCATTCTGTAGGGGCGGATTCCATATCCGCCCGTTCCCTCTAAAGATCCATGCTTATCAATGGTTTTTATATCGGGCGGATATGGAATCCGCCCCTACGACCATGTTGGTCATACACTCGCAAACAACAATTTACCGTCATACTGTCCATCGGGTGATGAACAAAGACGCGGAGAACGTCACACGGTCGTTGCCCGTGGACACGGCCCATCGTTAATTTATATGCCGTTTTTCTTGACTTTTCTTCCGCTTTGTGCTATACTATGCAGGAATCAATATACCCCAAGGAAGGAAATGATTACCATGAAAAAAACAATTCTCAAAGAATATGCCCGCCTGCTGGCCGAGTGCGGCGTTGCCATCAAGAAGGGAGATCCTGTCATCATTCAGGCATCCCTGGATCAACCTGAATTCGTCGCCATGTGTGTGGAGGCCTGCTATAAGAAGGGCGCTTCCCGTGTCATGGTGGATTGGAGCTACCAGCCCCTCGCCAAGCTCCATTACCGCTATCGTACCCTGAAATCTCTGTCTGTCGTAGACGAGATCGAGCGCGCCAAGCTCCAGTACCGTTTGGATAAGAACCCCGCTATGCTTTACCTCATGTCCGACGACCCCGACGGTCTGAAGGGCATTAACCAGGAGAAAATGTCCAAGGCGGCACAGGCAAGATTCCCCGTCATCAAGCCCTACCGCGATCAGATGGATAACAAATATAAATGGTGTATCGCCGCCGTGCCCGGTGAGGCCTGGGCCAAGAAGGTATTCCCCGGTGTCCGCGCTTCTACCGCGATCGAGAACCTGTGGAACGCCATCCTGTTCACCTCCCGCGTCATTGATAAGGCCGGGAATGCTCTCGATCCCGTGGCCGAGTGGAAGGCTCACAACGAGAGCTTCTGCAACCGTTGCGAATACCTCAACGGCCTGCACATCAAGACTCTGGAATACAAATCCGCCAACGGCACCGACTTCACCGTGGATATGATCCCCGAAGGCATCTTCTGCGGCGGCAGTGAATTTACGCTGGGCGGCGAGGAATTTAATCCCAACATCCCCTCCGAGGAGATTTTCACCTCTCCCAAGGCCGGTTGCGCCGAGGGTCTGGTGGTGGCTTCTCTGCCTCTTTCTTACCGCGGTGAGCTCATAGAGAACTTCTCGGTTCGCTTTGAGGGCGGTAAGGTCGTGGAAGTCAAGGCTGAAAAGGGTGAGGATCTACTCAAGCAGATGGTTTCTATGGACGAAGGTGCCGCCATGCTGGGCGAGTGCGCGCTGGTTCCTTATACCTCCCCCATCCGCGAGAGCGGTATTACCTTCTACGAGACCCTTTTCGACGAGAACGCCGCCTGCCACCTGGCTCTGGGTCGCGGATTTACCAACTGTGTTAAGGATTATGACAAGTACACCCTTGAGGAGCTTCACGACATGGGCATCAACGAGTCCATGATCCACGTGGACTTCATGATCGGCACCGAGGATCTCTCGGTCACCGCCGTCACCGAGAGCGGTGAGCGCGTGGCTGTGTTCACCGACGGCAACTGGGCGTTCTGATCGGCCTGAATTGAATACAAAAGCCCGACGGTTCACAAAATCCGTCGGGCTTTTATCATACAACGTAACGATTCGGGCGGTTTCAAATGGGGGGATTGGCGGGAAGATGTGGGTGTAGGGCGGGGGCTTGCTCCCGCCGTTATCACCTGAATTTCATTGTTGTTCTTGAATATTGGGGGATTTCGGCGGGAGCAAGCCCCCGCCCTACGGTTTATCGGTCATAACCCGACAAACAGCAATTTACTTTTCAATAACCAGCGTCAGATTCTCCGCCCCCTCCTCAAAGAGCCCGTACCCGAAATCCCGCGTCTCCTCGCGGAAGGTCACGGGGCTGTTTTTCAGCGTCACGGTCAGGGGCACCGTGGGGGAGGGCTTGTAGTAGGCGGGGTAGCGCATATTCGTGAGGGGGGTGTTCTCGAAGGTGATATCCGAAAGATACGCGCCGCTCATGAGGGGGCCTTCGTCGGCGGCGTAGAGGATGAGCTGGTCGCACATCTCCACGAGGCAGTTGCGGAAAACATATCCGCCGTAGGGGATCTCCGAGGGGAAGTTGGAGCTGGCGAAATGGTTGATGAGGGCGATGAGATTGTGCCGCCCCTGCTCCCGGGGAAGCTCTACACCCTTGCCCTGCACCACCGTCTTGCGGTGGGGGTAGTAGCCGGGGCCGTATATATGGCAGTCCTCCACCAGAATATTGTGCCCGCCGATGCGGAAGGCCTGACAGGAGGTATTGATCTCGCAGTTACGTACCACAAGATCCTTGATATTGATGCCCGCCACACAATCGTCCCCCGTGATGAAGCGGCAGTTTTGAATGAGAGTGTTCACGCAATGATGCAGGTGGATGCCGTCGTGACCCGCCAGACAGGTGACGTTCTCCATGAGGATGTCCCTACAGTTATCCAGCTGGTGCATGAAGTTGCCGTTGCGCTTGATGGTGTAGTTCTTCATGACTATGTTTTGACAGTTGGTGAAGAACACGCCGTGGGGGCCTCGGAAGCCCTCCTCGCCGTCGGGGTCGAAGCAGTCGCGGCCGTCGATGACCGAGTCCTCCCCCTCGCCGATGATGGCAATATTTTTCTCACCGTAAGCCGAGATCATGGCACGGCGGTACTCGGGCCAGGGCTTATCGAGATAATACTGGGTGATCAGCTCCATGTCGGTGCGCAGCTCCACGCCCGCGGGAACGGGGAACACCTCGTAGTCGGTACATTCCTCGGAGCCGAGGAGCTGAGCGCCGGATTCCAGGTACAGGGTAGTATCCGACCACATCCGCAGAGCGGCTACGCAGAAACAGCCTCGGGGAATGACCACCGTACCGCCTCCGTTTTTACAGAGGTCAAGGATCTTCTGGATGGCCTCGGTCTGGAGAGCGTCGGTATTGGGGATCACGCCGTAGTCGGTGATAACGTAGCGGTTCATAAGAGCCTCCAATCAGATACAAAGATACAGGATACGCGCCGAGCAAGCTCGGCCGATACAAGATATAAGAGAACGCTTGCTCCGTATCCTTTTTGCTTGTTCAAGACGGTTCGTGATTTCATCCGTGGGTATCATTGTACCATATTTTCACAAGAAAATCAAGGCAATCGGAGAAAATCTATTGCAATTTGCATTGAAACATGGTATAATAACCACAATGGCTTTCTATGCCGTCCCAAACCGTCTGTACCCGAAAGGAGACATATTATGCTGATCCACAATTACACCTTCCGCGCCGCCACCCCCGTCTGGGAGGTGGGTACCGCCCGCGTTATGAACCGTACCGTCTGCTTCGTGGCTACCCTCCCCGCCACGGATCAGCCCGTCAAGCTGGCCGCCGCCGCGTCCTGCTCCTTCCTCCTCACCGTCAACGGCGCTTACGTTGCCCACGGCCCTGCCCGTTGCTGCCACGGCTACTTCCGCGTGGACGAGTACGATCTGTCCAAGTACCTCACCAAGGACGTCAACACCGTCGCCCTCCGCGTGGCCTCCTACAACGTCAACGCCTTCTCCTACCTCAATCAGCCCGGCTTCCTCTGCGCCGAGATCACCGTGGGCGATGAGATCGTGGCCGCTACCGGCAAAGACGGCTTCAAGGCTTACCCCGTCACCGAGCGCGTGCAAAAAGTCCAGCGCTACTCCTTCCAGCGTACCTTCGTGGAGACCTACAAGCTCTCCGAGGGCGCATTTGACTATGAAGTGAACCCCAACACCGCCGCTACCCCCGTGGAGGTGGAGCCCGCCGTGGCAGGACACTTCCTCTGCCGCGATATCCCCATGGGTGAGGAGGACGAGCCGGTTTCCCCCGTCTCGGTCATCCACCGCGGTCAGCTTTCCTACTCCGAGAAGGAGGGCTACTACAACTCCCGCGAGATCAGCGACATCGGCCCCCACTACCTGGCCTACCGCGAGTCCGAGCTGGACTACGCCTCCCACCGCGAGGTCGGTAAGTGCGATCCCCACGATCAGGTAGACGTCACCGAAGCCGCCGATACCATCACCCTCCCCGCCGACTCCTACGCCGACATCGAGTTCCCCTGCAACATCACGGGCATCTACGAGTTCGACCTGGAGGCCGAGGGCGACGGCGAGCTGTTCATCATCTTCGACGAGATCCTGCTGGACGGCCAGGTCCGCCTCTTCCGCATGGGGCTGTCCAATATCATCACGGTCATCGCAAAGGCAGGGAAGTACCGCCTGGAGTGCGCCATGCCCCATGTCATGAAGTACGCCCGCATCATGGCCAAGGGCGCGTCCATGACGATCAAGGGTTTGCGCCTCCACCACATCGCCTTCCCCATGTCGGCTATCCGTGCCACCTTCGGCGGGGATGACGAGACCATGAAGCGCATTTACGATGCTGCTTTGGAGACCTATCGTGCCAACGCCGTGGACATCTACATGGATTGTCCCTCCCGCGAGCGCGCCGGTTGGCTTTGTGACAGCTTCTTTACTTCCCGCGTGGAGTACGCACTGACGGGTAAGTCCGAGCTGGAGCGTGCCTTCCTGCAGTGCTTCATCCTTCCCGAGTCCTTCGAGTACATCCCCGACGGTATGCTCCCCATGTGCTACCCCGCGGATCACTACGACAAGACCTACATTCCCAACTGGGCTATGTGGTATGCCGTAGAGCTCTGTGAGTACTTTACCCGCACGGGGGATCGTGAGTTCGTGGACGGCGCCAAGGACAAGATGTATGCTCTTATGAACTTCTTTGGGAAGTACGAGAACGAGTACGGACTGCTGGAGAATCTGGAGTCTTGGGTCTTCCTGGAGTGGTCCAAGTCCAACGAGCTGACCCAGGACGTATCCTTCGCCTCCAATATGCTCTACGCCTACATGCTGGAGGGCCTGGGCAAGCTCTATGGCGACGAGGCTCTCATTTCCAAGGCCGCAGCCCTCAAGGCCGTCATCAACGAGCTGTCCATGACGGATTCGGGCTTCTACTGCGACAACGCCTACCGCCGCGACGGTAAGCTGGTTTTGTCGGGTGAGCGCACCGAGTCCTGCCAGTACTACGCATTCTTCTGCAATATCGCCACCCCCGAGACACATCCTTGGTTGTGGAATACCTTGGTTCATGATTTCGGATATGCCCGTGCAGAAAAGGGTCTCTACCCCGAGATCTGGCCTGCCAACGCCTTTATCGGCAACTATCTCCGCCTCGATCTGCTCGACCGTCATGGCCTGAAGGACGAGCTCTACGACAACATCAAGGGCTACTTCACCTACATGGCCGACACCACGGGCACCCTGTGGGAGCTGGTGGCCTCTCAGGCCAGCTGTAACCACGGCTTTGCGTCTCACGTTATCCATTGGATGAATTCTTTGGGACTGCTTAAGCGGTGAGTCAATATTAGAGGTCCCATAGAATTTATATTCCAAAACCATTCCGAAAGGGTCACACTATGAAAAAAGCCTATTTTCTTCCTCGCGCATTGATTCTGTGCCTTGTTTTTCTCCTGATCGGTGTAGGTATTTACCGTTTTACACTCCATCACTACAAAAACGTGGCCGAATGGACTGAAGCCGATAGTCAAAATGAGCTGGTATATGAAGAAACGTCATATTTTCTTGCCGGAAAGATCGGAGGAGAAAGGCTCACGGCTAAAAAATATACCAAGGAAGAAGTGCTCGGCGAGATCAAGCCTGACGGATTTTTCAATATCGACGAGCCCTATGTCCTCTGGACTGTGAAGGACAAGCCGAATTTTCTGATCGTGTCTGTAGATGATACCGATTATCTCTATTACAAAGACGGTGTCAACAATCCCGCAAGACCCGCCGTGACGGGGGCTTCCGAGACAGAAACAGCCGCGGGATAACCGAGCGTTCCCAAAAAGCAATCCCCGAACCCTGTGTGACTGCAGGGCTCGGGGATTTTTTGTTACAACAAAATGATCTTTAAAACGGAGATGGCCTGAGATCAAATCGTAAAATACACAGGCAGGCCGTCCTTGTATTCGGGATATCGCTCTCCCTTGATGAGGGGCAGGAGATACTGCAGACATTCATCTGTTATGCCGTTGCCGCGCTGATTGATGAACGCGTCGGGAACACACTTCGTTTGATTGGCGATGGCGAAAATGTCCTCGTGGCCGATCTCGTAGGAGTAGGTATCGCTATCCGCACGGCGAATGGTCATCATGGAGCAGGTCACCCCTGCGATGGCGGCATCCACAGCAGCCTTGCCCGTGGCTACGGACTCCTCAATATCCTGTGCGGAGAGCAGATGTCCTGCGCAACGCTGGGGAAGATTCAGCTCCACGGAGCGCACCTTACAGCCGATCTCTGCCTTGACAGCCAACTCCAGCGCCTTGCCTGTGCCCGAGAGATATTTGTGGCCGAAGGCGTCGACGGCGCCGCTTTGGGTGCTCGCGCCTACCATGGTGCCGTCGGGGCATTCCAAGCCCTCGGATACGGCTATCACAACGTTGGGGTGCTTTGCAAGAGCCGCGCGCACGTCGGCGAAAAATGCATCATATTGGAAAGGACGCTCGGGGAGATAGACCAGATCGGGCTCGCGACCTGTCACGAGTCTGCCGAGGGCGGCGGATGCTGTGAGCCAGCCCGCGTCACGTCCCATGATCTCCACGATGGTCACGGCAGGGACGGTATACACGGCGGTATCGCGGAGGATCTCCTGCACCGTGGTGGAAATATATTTGGCGGCAGAGCCAAAGCCGGGGGTGTGGTCGGTACCCACGAGGTCGTTATCGATGGTTTTGGGCACGCCCATGACACGGATGGGATAGTGCTTCTTTGCGGCATAAGCCGACAGCTTGGCAACGGTGTCCATGGAGTCGTTGCCGCCGATGTAGAAGAAATAACGGATGTTGTGGCGGTCGAGGATATCCAGAATCCGATCCATGACCTCGGCTTCGTTGTCAGCACCTGCGGCGGGAAGCTTTTTACGGCAGGAGCCCAGCGCGGCGGCGGGGGTGAGGGTCAACGCCTCTAAGGATTTACCCTCGGGGTCAGCCTCGGGGGAGAACAGCGCGGAAAGGTCGACAAGATCCTCGCGGAGCAATCCGTCAATGCCGTTTCTCATGCCGTAAAGGGTATCGATGGAAATATTGCCTCGTGTATTTTGCTCGCAGAGCACACCCTTGATGACACCCGCGAGGGTAGCGTTGATGGCGGCAGTTGGGCCGCCGGATTGACCGACAATTGCGTTGCCGTGAAGAATGACGTCCATGGTGGTTCCTCTTTTCATTATTTTTTGGGGGGTAAGGTAAATTGTTGTTTGCCGCAGTGCGGCGGCCATTGCTCGCGCGATGCTCTCCGTGTCTATGTTCATCACCCGATGGGGCAGTACAACGGTAAATTGTTGTTTAGTGTTCTACTAACTTTTCTCTCCGCAGCGAGAGAAAAGTTACAAAAGAGCGCTGCCAAAGGCAGAACCTACGGTTCTCCTCTGGACTCCAACTCCCTCGTGACGCACGCCGCTCCCCGATAGGGGAGTGGAGCGGCTACCGCGTGTTTTGTGTCAGCCACCAGCGGATGCCCGCCCCTGCGGCGGAGCGCCTTGGGGCTCATCAAAAAGCTGTTTAGAAACTTTCTGTTGGTCAAAATGCAATCTTTTACGAGCCGCATCCGTGAACCCACAGTTCTGACAGCGAATGGAAACGAGAGACTGATTTTACCAAAAACGATAACGCTGACAAGAGTTTTTCGTATACACGCAGTTTTCTGCCGTACAAAAATTCACCTCGAAAGGTCAGAGCTATAGCTTCAATATTTGAAGAAATAATTGGAATTATTCGACCAACTTCCCACCTGTCAACC
>JAGASP010000122.1 GCA_017621695.1 Clostridia bacterium | reverse complement strand
GGCGACCCTATGTGGTCGCCCGTCGTCCCGACATCGACAAAACCCTTGTGGGTCAACAATCTTTTTGGCGGGAGGCCACACAGGGCCTCCCCTACGGCCACGTTGGTTAAAAGCCCATAAACAACAATTTACCGTTGTACTCTCCATCGGGTGATACACCCTCGCTTTGAAGAGTGTCACGCGAGCGTTGGCCGGCGGCACTGCCGCCTAAACAACAATTTACCGTCCACGCCTTGCATCTAAAAAAATTATACCACACCTTCCCCCTCCCTGTCAAGAAGTTTCCCGCCCAGCGCAAAACATTTAACCGCAAAACACATTTTGACCACAGATGGTTCATGCCGCGTTCATCTTTCTGTGTTATCATGATATATTGAAGAAACATGGACATTTCAAAGGAGTACATATATGCAAACCACCTCGCAGACATGGGAAACCATGGATTCCAACATTCCGGCCGCCATCGGTATTGATATCGGCTCCACTACGGCAAAGCTCGTAGTCTTTTGTGATGGAAAGCTGGTCTATTCCTGCTATGAGCGCCACTTTTCCCAAGTGCGCCCCAAAACCTTAGAGCTGCTTCTGCGCGTCAAGGATATGGTCGGCGACCGTCCTGTACGCGTGGCCATTTCAGGCTCTGCGGGTCTGGGTCTGGCCAAAGCCGCGCACATCCCCTTCGTGCAGGAGGTGTTTGCTACGGGCGAGGTCGTGTCCCATCTGGAACCCGATACCTCGGCTGTCATTGAGCTCGGCGGCGAGGACGCCAAGGTCATCTTCTTCAAGGGCGGTATGGACGAGCGCATGAACGGTACCTGCGCCGGCGGCACGGGTGCATTCATCGACCAGATGGCAACCCTGCTCGACGTAACCGTGGAGGAAATGGATGCCCTGAGTCTGAATGCGAACCGCATTTATCCCATCGCCTCCCGTTGCGGCGTGTTCGCCAAAACGGATATCCAACCCCTTTTGAACCAAGGTGCGGCCAAGGAAAACATTGCCGCCAGCATTTACGCCGCCGTCGCTTCCCAGACCATCGCGGGTCTTGCACAGGGACGCAAGATCGAAGGGAAAGTCATGTTTCTCGGCGGCCCCCTATACTATTGTCAAGGTTTGCGCATCGCCTTCAAGGACGCCTTGAAGCTGGACGATGAGCACGCGATCTTCCCCGAATACGGCCGTCTTTCGGTCGCGTTGGGCGCGGCGCTGTACGCCTCCGCCTCGGAGGAAACGGTCGCGATGGACACCCTCATTGAAAACGTAGAAGCCAGCACCCGTGAAAAGGTGCAGGCCGCACATACGCCCCCCCTGTTTGCCACAGAGCAGGAATACAAAGAATTTTGCGAGCGCCACGCCAAGGCCTCGGTCAAGGTCGTTTATCCTCCCGATTATCCCGGCACACCCGAGCATCCCGGCGCGGTCTACATCGGCGTGGACTGCGGCTCGACCACAACCAAGCTCGTCCTCATGGGTGAGCACGGCGAGCTTCTCTATTCCTATTACAACTCCAACCGCGGCAACCCCGTCGGTATCGTCAAGGAGCAGCTCCAGGAGATCTACAAGCTCTGCGGCGACCGTCTCGCCGTCAAGGGTGCCTGCGTCACGGGCTACGGTGAAGAGCTGATCCGCCACGCCTTCCACATGGACAAGGGTCTGGTGGAGACCATGGCGCATTTCACCGCCGCCAAGTATTTTAACCCCAAGGTGGACTTCATTCTGGACATCGGCGGTCAGGATATCAAGTGCTTCAAGATCAAGGGAGATGCCATTGATGCCATCATGCTCAACGAGGCCTGCTCCTCGGGCTGTGGCTCTTTCATTGAAACCTTTGCCCGTTCCATGGGCTATGACGTTGAAAACTTCGCCAAGATGGGACTGTTTGCCGATGCGCCCGTAGAGCTGGGCACACGCTGTACCGTGTTTATGAACTCCTCGGTCAAGCAAGCGCAAAAGGACGGTGCCACCGTCGGTGATATTTCGGCCGGCCTTTCCCGCAGTGTGGTCAAGAACGCCATTTATAAGGTCATCCGCGCAGGCTCCGCCGAGGAGCTCGGCCGTGAGATCGTGGTACAGGGAGGCACCTTCCTCAACGATGCCGTGCTCCGCTCCTTTGAGATCGAGCTGGGCTGCCACGTCATCCGTCCGCAGATCGCCGGACTGATGGGCGCGTTTGGCGCGGCTCTGTACGCGCGCTCCCTCGCACTGGAAGCCTCCACCGTAATGGACGCCGAGGCACTCTCCACTTTCACGCACACCTCCAAGGCAGCCATCTGCCACGGCTGCGGCAACAAGTGTCATCTCACCATCAACACCTTTGCCGGCGGAGAAAAATACATTTCGGGCAACAAATGTGAGCGCGGAGCAGGCAAAAAGCTCCCCGAAGGCTCTGATATCATCCCCAATCTCCACCGCTTCAAGCGAGAAGGCCTGGCCGCGCTCGCTGAGGCAAGCCTTCCCGAAGGGTCGCGCGGCACCATCGGTCTTCCCATGGCGCTGGGTATGTACGAGCTGGCGCCCTTCTGGCACGCCCTCTTTACGAATCTCGGATTCCGCGTGGTGTTCTCGGGTCCTTCTTCCCGCGATCTCTATCTCAAGGGACAGTTTTCCATCCCCTCCGACACCGCCTGCTATCCCGCCAAGATCATGCACGGTCACATGGAGGATCTCATGGAGCGTGGCGTAGATGCCATTTTCTACCCCTGCCTGACCTACAACGTGGACGAAGGTGTCAGCGATAACCATTACAACTGCCCCGTGGTCGCTTATTATCCCGAGCTGCTCAAGGGCAATATGGAGTCCATCCGCAATGTCAAGTTCCTCAAGCCTTACCTCAACATCAACAACCGCAAGGAGCTCACCAAGGAGCTGCACGCCTACCTCAACCGCCGTTTCGCTGATCCTTCCCGCCCTGCATTTACCAAGAAAGAGATCGCGACGGCTGTGAACTGCGCTTACAACGCTTACGACCGTTGGATGGCCGAGATCCGCGCTGAGGGAGAAACCGCGATCCGTTGGGCAAGAGAGCGTGGACAGCGCATCATGATCCTCAGCGGTCGTCCTTACCACATTGACCCCGAGATCGGCCACGGCATTGATGCCCTCGCAACGTCCTTGGGCTTTGCGGTGGTCACCGAGGACAGCATCGCGGGATTGACCACTCACGCACCCGTCAACGTCCTCAACCAATGGACGTATCACGCCCGCCTGTACGCCGCCGCACGCTATGCCGTTGAAAATCCCGACGTGCAGATGGTACAGCTCGTTTCCTTCGGTTGCGGGCTCGATGCCATCACCACCGACGAGGTCCGCGCCATTCTGGAGTCGGGCGGCAAGCTCTACACCCAGATCAAGATCGACGAGATCACCAACCTCGGTGCCGTCACCATCCGTATGCGCTCCCTCATCGGCGCGCTGGAATACAAGACCGACAGTGTGTCTGCCGAGGAAGACAAAAAAGCATCCAAGGCAAAGAGAAAGGAGGCCGCCCATGTCTGATAAGAAAAAGAACACCGTCTGTGACCAAAACTGCGACTCCTGCAACGGCCTTCCGCCCCGTGTGATCTTCACCGAGGAAATGCGCAAGGACTATACCATTCTCTTCCCCACCATGCTACCCCGTCACTTCAAGATCATGGAGAAGGTGTTCAACTACTACGGCTATCACTCCGAGCTTCTGGAGGACGGTACACATGGGGACAGCCGTGCCGTCATCGACGCCGGTCTCAAATACGTCCACAACGATGCCTGCTACCCCGCCCTTCTGGTCATCGGTCAGTTCATCACGGCTCTGCAGAGCGGGCGTTACGACACCCATAAGGTCGCCCTGCTTTTGACCCAAACCGGCGGCGGTTGCCGCGCCTCCAATTATATTGCCTTGCTCCGTAAGGCGCTGGTCAATGCAGGCTTTGCCTATGTGCCCGTCATTTCCCTGAACGTATCGGGTCTGGAATCCATGCCCGGCTTCAAGCTCACCATCCCCATGATCCACCGTCTCATGTACGCCATTTTGTACGGGGATCTGCTCATGCTGTTGGTCAACCAATGCCGTCCCTACGAGACCGTCAAGGGTACGGCCGAAGCGCTGGCCGACGAGTGGAGCACACGCTTGGCCGCTGAGATGACAGAGGGGGCGATCCGCTACGGCAAGATCAAAAAGACCTACCGCGAGATCATTGCCTCCTTTGCCGCCATTGACGGTGTGGACTCCGACGCACGCCGCAACCACGAAAAGGTACGCGTGGGTATCGTGGGCGAGATCTTTGTCAAATTCTCCCCCCTCGGCAACAACGGCCTGGAGGATTTTCTGATCTCCGAGGACGCAGAGCCCGTCATGGGCGGTCTCATCGACTTCTGCCTCTACGTCGTTTCCAACGCTTTGCTCGACTACGAGCTGTACGGTATCGGAAAGATGAAGTCCAAAATTTACAAGATCGCCGACAAGTTTTTCCTCGGCAAGCAAGACGACATGATCCGTGCCGTCACCGAGGACGGACGCTTCGTCCCTCCCACATCCTTCCGCCTTACCCGTACCCTTGCCAAAGAATATGTGGGCATGGGTGTCAAAATGGGTGAAGGCTGGCTGCTCACCGCAGAAATTCTGGAGCTCATCCACGAGGGTGTCGGCAACGTCGTCATCACCCAGCCCTTCGGGTGCCTGCCCAATCACATCGTTGGCAAGGGCATGATGAAGCCCATCAAGGAGGATTATCCCGACGTCAACCTCGTCGCCATTGACTACGACGCGGGTGCCACCGCCATCAACCAGGAAAACCGCATCAAGCTGATGCTGGCCAACGCCAAAAAAGCCAAGAACACCTCTGTATAATTCGCCTTTATCCACGCGTTTTTCAGTCAGGAGTCATATACCATGAATTTTCGATCCCGCATAGCAAGATTTTTTTACGGCCGCTACGGTGCCGACGAGCTTTATAACTTTTTGTTCCTAATTCAGATCGTTTTTCTGTTTCTGGGCGTGGTCTTTTCCGTCCTGGGTCAGATTTCCGACGTCTTTTCGTATCTCTCCTTCTTCCTCTACGTCGCGGCACTCTTTTTGTTCATATGGACGGTCTTCCGCTGTCTTTCCCGCAATATCGTCAAGCGCCGCAAGGAAAACATGACCTTCCTTCGCATCAAGTCCCGTATTTTTGGACGCAAGAAAAAAGCCCCCCGCCCCATGGACACAGCAGAGCATATTTTCCGTGCCTGCCCCAAGTGCAAATCCGTCCTGCGCCTGCCGCGCAAGGAGGGAAAGCACACCGTCAAGTGTCCGCGCTGTACGCACCGCTTCAAGGTCAAGGTCAAATCATAACAAACCGCTAAAAGCAAAACAGGGCAGCCCGTATGGTACGTACTCTTAAGGACAGTTTTTGAAGTTTAATAAAGCGCGTCACCTACCGACAGAAAAAGGGCAAGGAATTTCTAAAATTCCTCGCCCTTTTTCTTGACAAGCACTACTTCTGTGTCCACGGAAGCTATTTTGATTTTATCGATATGCCGTCGCTACGCTCGGCTCGATATATTTGCCATCGGCAAATTCGATATGTTTTCGCTTCGCTCAAACTCGATATGATATAAATCCGCGCTCACGCAGTGAGCATATCGAGTGCGTCAGCACATATCGAACGCGTCAGCGTATATCGAAAATCCGCTTCAGCGGATTTATATCG
>JAGASP010000121.1 GCA_017621695.1 Clostridia bacterium | reverse complement strand
GTCTGTACGACTAAGAAAACCTACAAAGCGGATACACCCGAACAGGAATTGTTGCTTGCTTGGGAAAAGGAAGGCAAGAAGCATTTCAACATTTGCCATAAATGCGGCAAGTTTGTGATCAACGCTGTGTTCAATCCCGAAGTGGCGGAATGTGTCGATTGCGCTCCCTTTGAAGCAGAAGCCAAGTTTTGCAAGACCTGCGGCGCAAAGGTTGAAAACCCCGGAAGAACCTGTCCTGTCTGTGGCAACCTGCTGAACTATGAAGGGAGGTCTCGCTGATATGACACAGAAAACACGGTTAAAGAATTTAGAGGATTTTGGATATGGCCCGAATGTAATGCGGAATACCAAAGTCTGCGCTAAATGCGGTCAAGTGATTAAAGCCTCCGCTTCCTTCTGTCCCGATTGTGGCGAAAGATTATCAAGCGAAACGCTCTTTGACCGTTACAAACGGCAGCATCCCTGCTGTCCCGAATGCGATACGGTGTTAGCCCCCGACTCGCTGTATTGCCCCCATTGTGGGATAAAGCTGAAAATAAAATAGAATTATGAAAATGGGGGTACTATGTTCTGCAATCGGAAATGCGATAACATTTCCGTTCTATAAAAGGACAATTTCGAAAACCCGGATTGGAGGAAAACACCATGTTGAAAAGACTTTTATGCTTGCTTTTGTGCTTATTGCTCGTCATGCCGAGTTTAACCCTCGGAATGACTGTTTCCGCTTCGGAAAGAGAGGACGGAACGGGATCGAGACCGAAATACGTTACCGTAACAAACCAAAGGGAACTGATCGACGCTCTGACCGAAGAAGGAGGGGAAAGGGTCTTTATTCAGATCGGCGCCGATATAGAGGGAGAGCAGTACTATGCATTCGGTCCGATCAGTGTGAAGGGCTATAAGACCGTCGATCTGAACGGTCATAAGATCCGATCCAAGTTGTTTTTTAACGACGGGAGCGAGAATCGCAGTCTGTTTGTCATCGAGGCGGGAGCGTCGCTGACACTGAACGATTCCGTCGGAGGCGGCGAGATCATCCACGACAGATTCATTCCCTCCATGGGAGAAACGAATGAGTATTCCGACATTTTTCTCAGCCGCCCGTTGACGGTGTTTGACGTATCCGGTGTTTTGACCGTGAATGCGGGTGAAATCACGGCGGGACATTACGAGAGCGAGTATTATACCTATACCGACGGCTATATCTATGCGGACAGCAGTCCGTCTCCGGGAACCGTCAACTCGATCACGCCCGGTAATGCGGTCGTCGTAAAGAGCGGCGGGCGTTTTGTTTCCAACGGCGGCGAGTATTACGGGCGCGGTTTTACGATCGACGACGAGGGTCAGAAGGATTCAGCATGTGCGGCGGTTAAACTGTTGAGAGGCGCCGAAGCGGTGATATACGCCGGAGATTTTTACGGCAAGAGTTGTGCCGACGTTTTTTCGGTAGGTGACCGGGTCGATCTTACCGTTTACGCGGGCAATTTTTATGCACGCTACGATAACCGCGTTACCGTTGATAAGGCAAACGGCGTCGCCGCCTACGTCAATGTGGATTGCGGCAGGATCGGGATCCCGCTGTACGCGTTCAACCATGAAAAAAAGGATTACACGCATATCTATGTGGATTCGACGGAACATTACTATGATTTTACCGATTATTCCGCAAGCGACGCGGCGGTGTTTCTGAATCTCGGTTCAAGCGGGACCGGTATCGACGTGAGGGTCGAAACGCTGACGGGAAGCGGAACGAAGGCTTCTCCGTATCGGATCAAATACGTTTCGGATCTGAAAACGATCCTGCGGCAGACGGGGTCGTCAAAGCGTTATCTCCGACTTGAGGACGACCTGAGTGATTTTATCGACACCTTTGCCGTAAAGGGCGACGCCGTTCTGGATCTGAACGGACATACGATAAAAGTACGGCTTGATTTCGGCACCGCGTTATCCTCGGATGCCCTTTTCAGCGTGGAAAGCGGCGCAAACCTTACCGTTGACGATTCCGTCGGCGGCGGCGAGATCATCTTTGACAGACGTATCCCGAGTATGGGGGAAACGAACGAGCAGACGGGGATTTTTCTCGACCGTGCGCTGACGGTGTTCAACGTGCAGGGGATCTTGACCGTGAACGGCGGCGAGATCACGGCGGGGCATTATGAAAGCGAGTATTACACATACACGAAAAAATACAATACCGGCGGCAGCACAAGCGCGGGAACGGTCAATTCGATCACGCCCGGAAACGCGGTCGTTGTGCGTGACGGAGGGCGCTTTACTTCCAACGGCGGCGAATACTACGGGCGCGGCTTTACGATCGACGACAACGGTGAAAAAGAGACCGTCTGCGCGGCGGTATGTCTTTGCAACGGCGCGGTGGCGATCGTCAACGCCGGCGACTTCTACGGCAAGAGTTGTGCCGACGTGTTTTCCGTCGCGTGGGGTGCGAATGTCTCTATCAATTTCGGCTACTTTGAGGCGCAGTACGATAATCGGATCACCGTTGATAAGTTGAACGGTACCGCCTATTATGTCAACGTGGACTGCGGCCGGATCGGGCTCCCTCTGCGCTCTTTCTCCCATACAGGCGCGGACAGAAGAGTGATCAAAATCGGTCCGGATCAGTATCCCTTCTCGCTTGATTTTACGACGTCTCAGAGCAACGAGTTTGAAAATCTCGGCTCCGAAGGAATCGGCGCCGACGTCACCGTTTCGGTTCAGGAGAACGGCGCCTCACGGATCGTGCGCGAGGACGGGATCGACGCGGGACTTACCTACAGTCCGACCGATCACTTTGAACTGATCAACGATAACGCGCAATATTACAGTGAAAGCTTTGCGCCGCTGCCGGATGCTCCGTACCACGTTATGAGTTATTACTGGAAGGTCACGCGGCTCGGCGGTAACGGCTGGGAAGACGTTTCCTACGCGCCCGGTGCGCCTGTTTCCAATAACTACTATCTCACCGACACAAACCGCCTTGACCTTTACGCGCTGGCGCGGGATCTGCGCGGCGGTATGACGCAGGGCTCGACCTACCGGATCGAAGCTCACGCCTCCGAATACTGGAAACCCGCTGACGAAGTCATTTACACTGTCAGCGACGACGTGATCGAGATCGACTGCGTGTACGAGCGGATCGGCAATATCTCCCTGCCGGACGACGTGACAGGAATCATTTGGCCGGAGCACGGCAAAAATCCGGTCAATCTGAGTATCGAACAGGAAGCGTTCACCGCGGCATTTACCTTTGAAGAACAAAAAGCAGGCGGCACGCGCTATACGCCTATGTCGGAGCGCAGTACGTTTTCGCGCGGCGGCAGTTACCGCTTAAAGGTTCAGATCACGCCCAAGCCGTACTACCGGGTCGACGCCGAGCACAGCCTGACTGTCGGAGGAAAAACGGCGACTGAACTCACCGTAAGCGGCGGTGTGCTGACCGGATATATCGTCCCGCTCGACGTTCTCCCTTCTAAGATCTTATCGATCCCGGTACGGGGCGACATTTCCGTCGGCGTCGAACTCTCAGCGGCGTCGCCGCTGAACTCTCCGATTTCCGGCGTGAAGGTTTCCACGGTGTGGTACAAGGACGGATCGGCCTATACCGGCACGTCAACGCCTGGCGAATACCGTGCGCTCGTCACCGTCACGGCACAGGATCCGTACGTTTTCACGGACGCGACTATCGTCACGGTCATGGGAAAAATGTATCCGATCACAAATCTTTCTCCGGACGGTCTTTCGGGATCGGTTCTGACCGATCCGCAGTACGTGGGATGCGATCACAGCAAAAACACGAACGGGGTTACCTATGATTCGGAATACCACTATCGGATCTGCTCCATCTGCGGCGAAGAGTTTGAACACGCCGCGCACACCTTCGGAAATTGGAGCCATCAGGGAGGCGAAGATGTCCGGACATGCAGCGTCTGTTCTTATCAGGAGACGGTGAGCAACGGAAGAAGTGAAGTGCCCTACATCCGCCTTACCGGGAAAACCCCGAAAATCGGCGATACGCTTCCCGTGCTTGCCATCTGTGAAGAAGACCGGAAGTACGGCTCAATGGAGAATGAAACGGAATGGTATATCGACGAACTGAACTACAAGAACCGAGTTTCTGCCGACACGGTCATGGAAGACGGACACGTGTATTTGGCATTTCTCAAATTCAACGTCAGTAACGGCTATTTTTTCACCGATGATACCGAGGTAGCGACGCTCGATCTTTTGGCGTCCACGAGGGAGAACGTATACGGTTCATGGAATCATATCGAAGCGGTGCTTGCCTTCACACCGCGGGCCTATGCCGCCGGTCATTTCACACTCGCTCCTATGGTGGCGGGTCAAACGTACGGCGAATTTCTCTCGGGCTTTGACGCGGATATCGACGGCGTTCGCGATGCGCTCACGGTGGCGGTTTACCAAAACGGTTCTTTGCAAGCGTCTCTCGTTTATAACTATGCGTCCGATTCATGGTGGATCGCTTCGGGCAGCGTTGATGAATTCATGGCGCGCCCGATGGATCCGGAGGCGGAATACAAACTTCTGTTAACGCTTGCGGAAACGGGCAAATACTTCCGCGAAGAGGACGTTCGGGTGGATAATCCCGTCGCGGCGGCGTCTTTCAGCGTTGCCGGCGGCAACCTCGGCTGCACCGTAACGGCGTATTACCGCCTGTGCCCGATTGAAATTGAGGCGGCTTCAATCACGCTGCAGAACAATCTGAAAGAAAACTTTTATATAGAAAAAGAATCCATTACCGAAGGCGGATATACGGATCTTCACGCCGCTTTTGAAATAAACGGTAAAACGGTGACGGTCAGCCAGTTCAGCGAAGTCACCTCCGAAGGAAAGACCTATTACGTATTCAGTCTTCCCGACATTGCGCCGAATCAGATGAACGACACCGTCAAGGTGACGCTTCACGCGGTGAAGGACGGAAAGGAATACGTCAGCGCACCGACCGAGTACAGCGTTGCGGAGTACTGCTATTCCATGCTTAAAAAAACAGACGACGCCGAACTTCGAACACTGCTTGTGAATCTCTTGGATTACGGAGCGGCGGCGCAGCACTACACCGGATATAAGACAGGCGATCTTGCCAACGCAACACTCACCGAAGAACAGCGCGCTTGGGGTACGGCAACGGATCCGGCCTTAACTTCGGTCAAGAATATTGCTTATCAAGCGGTGGAATCGCCTTTTGTCGTCTGGAAAGGCGTATCCCTCAGACTGGGAGATTCCATCACCATGCAATTCGTGTTCACGGCGGCGAGCACCGACGGGATCACGGTTCGGTTCGAAAATGCGGGCGGAACCATGCTCAAAGAGATCACGGCAGAGGATCTGACCGCGTCCGGCGGGTATTATATCGCGTCATACAGCGGCATCACCGCCGGACAGATGAGCGAAACCGTTTTGGTCACGGCGTATAACGGAGATACGGCGATCAGCAACACGGTCTCTTACAGCATCGAATCCTACGCATACGCCAAGCAGAACGATGCCGACGCGTCGCTTGCAGCGTTGGTCCGCGCTATGATGAAGTATGGCAATGCGGCGAAAACGTACGGAAAATGACGGAAATATGACGATAAGGCTCAGATCATTTCATAAACCAAAAATAAACGAGATTACGGGGGCAACTATATGAAAAAGTGCAAAAAATATGGGCTTCGACTGCTCAGCATGCTTTTGGCGATTATGATGATCGTATCGGCTGTTCCGATGTCTGTCTTTGCGGTAGATATCGGTGACGGCGGAGTTGGTTACGATGGCGAACAAGGCAATACCATCGGGATTAATACCGGCACAAGAGGATTAGGGTCGACAACCTTCGTCGCTCCGGTCTCTTCGCTCACGGCGGGCGCTTATCAGATCAAAATGGGCGGCGCCGGCTCCGTCAGCGCTGAGCCTGTGACGAACGTACAATGGAACAGCACCTCCGATTCCGGCGTGAAATTCTACTACTACTTGACGGACAGTGTCGGAATGGAGTTTTCCAACAATGCGTACGCGAGCGGCGTCTCTTTGCCGAGCGAATGCGGCACGGTATCCTACAGTTTTGTCTATTACTTTGAGAATCCGGCGGAGAAGGGCAAATCTCTTTCCAACGTCGTGCCGGTCGGTATGACACGGTCCGCGTGGCTTACCGCCTTGTCGGATTATGAGAAGGATCCCTCTCATTTCAGTGACGGATCGCTTGATTATACCGAGTTGTTTCAAACGCAGCTGACATGGGTCGATGCGTCGAATACCACACTGCCTCTCGCTTATTCCATGGGCGGCGACGGCTCCATTGTGTACGAGCCGCATTACTACTCCGTTTTTGTCAAATGGGAGTTGGACGGCTCCGATCCGTTTATCAGCACCGATAACAGCGTCGTCTACGTCCATGACGGCTCGTCCGGCGGCGGCACCGGCGGCGGTGGTACCGGCAGCGGCGGCGAAGGCGGCACCGGTTCTTCCTCCGGCTTTGTCGCGCCCGCATCGTCGGTACTTGCGACTCCCTATCAGGTGGCCGACGGCTCCACGGTCGCGGTCAGCGATGTGGAGCTTGTGAACCACGCCGATCCCGGTGTTGATTTCTTCTATACCGCGGTCGACTCCGTTGGCGGAACCTTCGGCGGCGCTCCCTGGAACACGCCTCTCGGCGAACAGGACGGCGTGATCCAGTATGCTTTTGTATATGCCGACTCGCTTCCTCAATACAGAACGATCCGCTCCTTTACCCCGGTAGGCACCTCGCCTTCCGCGTGGCAGACGGCGGTTTCAAATTATGAAAATCAGCAGATGAGTGCCGGCGGTGGCGGCGCAGGCGGCGGGGGAGGAGTCGTCGAGTTCGACTATTCCGATCTGCTCGCTACGCTGAACTGGACCTCCGCGTCGAACAGCCGCCTCTCGGTCTATTCCGATGAAGCGGTGTACGGCGTACCCTCCGGCGACGGAAGTCTGCACTATTCCGACCGTTATTACAGCGTGTTCGTGCGCTGGGTCAAGGACGGCGTTGCCGTTTACAACACGACGGGCAGCGGCACGGTCTTTTTCCATGAAAAGGCGCCGGATATTATCACGGCGCCGATCTCGAACGCTTCCGCCGAGGCGAAACTGACTTCGACCGGTCAATCGCCGCAGGGCGGTACGGTCATTCTGCCGCGGAATCCGGTTGAAACAGGCGTTGAATTCCGCTATTCCGTCACCGACGCCAACAATATCGTCTGGTCTGACGTTCCCGGGGCGAACTATAAACCCCTTACCGGCTCGAATGCCGTGGTGGAATATCTGTGGACCTATACCGACGGCATTTACGGCCTGGCACCCATCGGCACGGATGCGTCTGTCTGGCAGACCACCGTCAACAATTATGAAAACAACTGGTATACCCAGAATCCCAGAATGCCGGTGGATTATTCCGATCTGGTGATCGATCTGCCGGGCTGGACGACAAACCCAGTTCTGCCGCTGTTCGATGACGCGGCTGTCTACGGCGCAGGGAACGGCACCGCGGGGCAGTATACCCCTCGTTACTATTCCTGCATGGTGCGGGTTCGTTTCACTGATGACTCCGGCTATCGCAAGGCGTTCCATTACGTCTCCGAGACCGTGTATCTCAAATACGGCAACCTGGGTGAGTTGAATCCTCCGGTCAATCTTATTTCTCTCGAACCGAAGACATACAACGCGTCTACCCATTCGTGGTCTGTCGCTTCTTCAACGGGCGCCGCCGCGGGTATCGACACCTATACGCCGGTCACCTATGCCTACGACCTGACCGACAGTCTCGACCAGCGCTACGCTTATCCCTCCGGCTCCTACACCGCCGTTCCGTATCCGGCGACGGTCAGTTACCTCTGGACGTGGATCGACGAGACCCAGGTCACCTGGCCCCGCACCGCGCAGATTCCCATCGGCATGACCGCCGAAGCGTGGGCGGCGATGACGGAGGGCAAGAGCGAATTTGAGATCAAACAGATCCTCGCAGCTCTCCCCGGCTGGACGACCGATCCGCGGCTCCCGATCTTTTCCGACGGCGCGCGCGACGGCGTATCGTCCACCGATACGTATTCCACGAAGTACTACGGCTGTTATTTGCGCGTGTCGGTTCCGGGCTTTAACGACCTCTATTTCCTTGACGCCCGCACGGTCCGGGTCGCGGCCATGGCGCCGAGCACCTCTGCCACGATAAAAGACCGAGTGTATAACATCTATGAAGGCCACTACGATTATTACGATGTGGTTGTCGGACACTCGGCCGCTGCCAACAGCGCGGGTGTAAGTTACCAGTGGTACGAGTGCGCCGATGCAAACGACACCTACGGCGTGCCGATCGCGGGCGCAAATACCTATACCTACCGGGTCAATTTCGGCAACGAATGCTTTGACCGATATCTTTACATGAAGTGTTCGTATATCACACCGTCGGGCACTCCGGTCGTGTGGCAGACCAATACGGCGCATTTCGGCCTGACCGACGCACCGGTCGCGGATGTGCGCGCCAACGCCGGACTGAACTATTACGGCGGCGGCGGGAACGAATCTTACATCGGCGGCGATTCCTATTTCAGCGGCAATTACGAAGGGTTGTGGCGTCCGAGCGGGTTTACCGATTACTCAAAATATTATCAGACCGTCGGTTCGGTCGGCTGCCTTTCTGGCTATGTGAACATTTACGGCGAATGTGACCGTTTGGAGTATCAATGGCTTGTCGGCGACAGCGCGGACAATGTCAACACGCCGATCGGCGACCGTCAGGTCGTCTCCGACCCTTGCCTATATATGAATCAGCAAAGCGAGCACCTGTACGGCGCCACTGTTGCAAGCTCCCGCCGGATGGCGATCGAGTTGCCATGCCCCTCCAATGTGGTCGGGACGAAATATTATCGTCTTATGGTCTATTGCGTCAGCCCGAACAACAACTCCTACACCAGCTACAGCGACACATTTTGTGTGGAGACCTGGCCGGTATCCCGTCGGGATGAGATGTTTACGGTCACGCCCGAGGGCGAAGTGAACCGCTACCTCGGATTTGAGACCGAGCTTGTCATCCCCTCGGTGATCAGCGGCGTGCAGGTCACCAAGATCGGTTGCTTCAACGATTTCAATACCGTTGTCGGTCCGCAGAGGATCGTCATCCCCGAGGGCGTCACCGAGATCGCGGACAAAGCTTTCTACGGGCTTGTGTCCCTGACCGAGGTCGTTCTTCCCTCGACCTTGCGGTCGATCGGGGAAAAAGCGTTCTGGCGCTGTGGGCTTGCCTCTCTTACGATCCCCAACGGCGTGGAGGTCATCCACATGGAGGCCTTCAAAGAGGCGTTTGTCAACACGGCGGAGGTCACCGTCAATGCCGACGGCGTACTCATCAACCGCGGTGCGTTCGCAGGTGCGAAAATGAAAAAATTCGTCCTCAATATGTCGGTTTCGCCCACACTTGGCGCTATGGTGGATGTACCGAGCGTGATCAACGGGGATTCCTACCGCGGTTCCTTCGACGGCTGCGAGAATCTGTATTTCTTCGCGTTCCCGGAGGACTGCTCCGTGATCGTCAATGAAGAGTGGCCCTCGATGATGATCTACAACTGCCCGAACCTTGTCTGGATCGAAAATCCGCAGAACAACGACTTTACCAATCATCCCGGTAACAAGGCTCCGGGGATCGACTCTTGCCTTGCGAAATGCCTGATCTATGAAAACGCCGTCCGTTTCGGCGACTGGATCTGCATTCCCGACTACGACGTCATCGACAATCCCAGCCCTTATATGGACATCCAGCCGTCGATCTCCGTCACCCCGAACGAGGGCTGGTGCGTGGTGAAAAAACTTTACAGCACCGAAAGGATCGTCACCCTTCCCTCGGAACTGGGCGGCAAACCGGTGACCGGCTGGGGCGGGGGACTGCATTATGCCGGCGGCGGCCGCGTCCTGGACAACGTCGTGTATCTCAACTCGATTACCGGCGCCATGGATCGTGCTTACTGGCACGTGGATCTGACCGACAGCCCTGAAACGATCACCCGGGTCATTCTGCCGTCCACGCTGCGCAACATCAGCGAAAACTGCTGTGTCGGCTATACTTCTCTCACCTCGGTCAATTTCGAGGACTGCCCGAATCTGAAAAAGATCGGCAACTCGGCATTTGAGAACACGCCCCTTACCGGCGCTGTGACCATGCCCGGCACGCACAAGAGTTATATCGGTCTCTCCGCGTTCCAGGGCACCGCGGTCACCGAAGCCAATCTTGAGAACACGATCCTGTTCCCCAACGCCTTCACCTTCTGCTTGGAACTGGAAACGGTGACCGGAAACTGGAAAACGTCCACCCTGCACAACATCCCGACGCTCTGCAATTATATTTCCTACGAATCTACTTCGGACACTTTCTATGCGTATTTCTGGCTTGTCCCTGCGTTCTCGGGCGCCTTTAACTGCTACAGCTGCGGGGGCACCGTTATCACCGATGAGAATGTGGATTATTACAACAGTCTTTCCCTCCGGAACGGCGTCGACGGCTTATTCCGTATGTACAAAACCGGCAACTACTGGTATTCCGGCACGCCGGATAACGCCACCCTCCGCGCTTATGTCGGCTTTGACGACACCGAGATCGTGTACCCCGAAATGATCTATAATCTGGATCAGAAACAGGCGTATCACATCAAGACCGTCAAGATCGACGACAGCGATATGAAGAATCTCTATACACTGACGGTCCAGCCGGGGATCGAGGTTCTCGACTGCACGCTCGGCCGCGTCACAGAAGTAATGCTTTCCGAAGGACTGCGCGATTTCAAAGCGTCATTTTCCACAAGCGGCTATCTGACCGAGCTTTCTATTCCCGCCTCTGTGGAGGAGATCGCAGAATTCGCGTTCTGTGCCAATCAGACTTATGAGCGTGATTGGCCGAAGGCACGGGACAGTATTGAAAGCATCGTCTGCGCGCCGAATTCGCAGTGCAAGACCATAGGGAGCTCCGCATTTAGCGGTTTGCACGCTCTGACCGAGCTTGTTCTTCCGGATCATCTGGAAGTCATCGGCATTAACGCGTTTGGATCTACCGAAAATCTGACACATCTTGTGATCCCCGAAACGGTGCGGGTCATTGGGGGCTACGCCTTTGCCTCCTCCGGTATTGAAAGCATCGTGCTGCCTGCCGGACTCACCGGCATCGGCGAAGACACATTTCATCATTGTTCCAACCTTGCGTCGGTCACCTTCCCGACCTCTCTTGTAGAAATCGGCGAACGCGCCTTTTCTCACTGCGAAGCGCTGCCGTCGGTGACGCTGCCGAACAGCGTTCTCCTGATCGGCGAGGCCGCGTTTGAATCCTGTTCGTCGCTGCAGAACGTCGTGCTTTCCGATTCGCTCAAGGTGATCCCGGTTGATTGCTTCCTCCGCTGCGAAGCGCTTGAAACCGTGCATCTTCCGGCAAACTGCCTCGTGATCGATGACGGCGCGTTTTTGCACTGCGAGGCGCTGACCGATGTCACGATCCCCTTCGGCGTCACCCGGATCGGTATGCACGCCTTCAACGGCACTGGCATCCTTTCCCTGGATATTCCGGTGTCTGTCGATCACCTCGGAGCGTATTTCGCGGGAAATAACAGTTCCAACAGCGAAAACTGGCCGGAGGTATACTTCTATTCTCACTCCGGCAAGCTTCCGATCTTTGAACCGGAACTCCGCTATCCCGGAACGAGTTCCTGCTCGCTGAATATCAAGCGTATCTACGGCAACACCTCAAGCGGCGTGTACGGAATTGCGCAGCGGAACAACATTTCATTCTCCAACCTCGGCATTCCGGTGCAGTATGACAATTACCGTCTGATCCGTATCTGGAATGCAAATTTAGAAGCCGTTTCTTCCGACGATGTCCTCGAGATCCGCTGGTACGATGTGGATACGGGAGAATGGATCTTCGTGGGGAAATCCGTGGAGCTTCCCTCGGCGCTTGCGCGTATGGATCATACCGTGCGCTGCGATGTGACCTTCACGGCGGAATATCTGCTGGAGAACGTCACAGAGCAGAATGTGAGCTACACCTTCCTGCCGGGGACAAAGGAGATCAACATCAATCTCGCCGTCCGTCCGGAGGTCACCATCCGCTTCGCGCCGCCGATGAATTACTACGGCGCGAACTTCCTGCTCACGATCGAGCGCCCCGATGGCAACAGGTACTATTCCGTACCCAACAGCGAATATGAGTATAACGGCGTGGTTTACCCGACCGTTGAGATCGTCACCCCGTGGTTCCCTGCCACGCTGACCTACTCTGCGGAAAACTTTGACACCTTGACGCTGACGGATATCGAGGGCGTATTGCCTACGCTTGACAGTGAAGAACGCGATCTCGGCGTCCTTCATCCGATCCCGAACGGCCCGCTGCTTCACTACCGGGTAAACTATCACGAGCCCGGCGAGACGGAGTTGTTCGATATCTACGAGAACTTTCTCGGCACGTATTCGCTTTACAATGTGACCAAGGACACGGACATCACTCCGTATCTGCGCTTTGTCGACGGCACGTTCATTACCCTTACGAACGACGCGATTGAGCCGGGAGACCTGCTGAGATTTGTACATACGCCCACCAAGATCACGCAGTCATACGCCATGGAGCAGATCGAGTTTACCGTTCCCTGGGCGGACGGAAACGGAGAGCTGCAGACGGCACGCCTTGAATGCGGCATTGTCAGAGTGTCCGACAACGTCTCTTACGGTTACTTATTCGCCCCGGACGGCAGCCTGGTTGCAAAGGAAAAGAGAACCTATTCGGTTCTGCCCGGCGAGTACCATCTGGTTGGCTTACGGAACAATTTATCGGTTTCCATCTCAAATTACAGCCAGATAGCCGATTTCGCATTACCGCCCGAAGCCCTGTTCGACACGGTCGTTACCGTGTCGTCCGGTGAGTCGGTCGAGGTTGCCATACCGCAACTTGCGATGATAACGCTTCCCACTTTCCAGGTCAGCACCTCCGCAGACAAAAAGGGTGCGAGCGGAGAATACGTCCCGCTGACGATCAACTTCAGCTTTGACAGCTCGCTTGAGCAATTGGATAAGTACGTCAAGATAAGCCACTCCTCCTCAAAATCGGCGGATCAAATGTTTCTCAATATCGGCGATAAGTACGCGTGGCCGGTCGGCGAAACGCTGATCGGGAACGCTGATGCGACGTTCAGTGAATTGATGATCCCCGTTACCTCTCTCGAGGGGTCGCTCGTTGTCTACGCAAGGCAAGATGCATGGTATGGTGTTCAGCTCAGGGAGGGGGTCTATTCATCGGGCATAAAAAACATAAAGACGCCTGTGCTTGACGGAGCTCTTACGGCGTGGTCGGTAAGCGCCCTGCCTTCCACGGTTGCCGGCGGAGCAGACTCCGTCAGGGTTGACGTCTATCACCCGAAAAGCGCAAGCAATCACTATTTCCGCGCCTACAAAAACGGCAAGCTGATCGAAGAGCGTCCCGGCTGCGGCTACACCGCGTTGTTCAGAGGCACTATCCCGGCCGGAACGACCGCCGTGCCGCTTCCCGCCGAGACGCAGGAAGATAAGCTCAGCGTGGTCAAATATGACTTTACGGTAAGTACGCTCTCTGACGATCCGGCGATCTTTACCTTCGGCGCGATCTCGTTTAAAGACGGGGCGGACGAAACGAATACCCGTGTCTTTGATTCGCAGACGGTCACGTTTTTCCCGGAGACCGTCGAAACACCCAACGCTGTCAAACTGCAGATCAACTGCACCAACAACAATTCGCTCCCGGGGCGCTCCCACACGTCCGGCACCGTGTTCCTTGATGGTAGCAAAGCAGATATCCCGCTTCGGTACGCGTTCTTTAACGAATACTATTGGCAGCTTTCCAGTAAGAAGGGCGGTTATATCAACAACGACGGCATCCTGACGGAGGATATGGTCTATGATTTCGCGCTGACCGTTCTGAATCCCGAAACGCTCATCGACAATACTGCGACTCTTACCGTTTTCTGCGGCGAAACCTCGGAGGATCCGTACTTTATCGTTACGCTTCACTATAACGAGATAACCGGCACCTTTGACGGTCAACTTGTGCTGGAAGGCGGTCTATATGCAGTCGATCAGCTTCCCGCGTATTTCGACGTCGAGCTTTTCTGCGACGTTTCGGATTACGAAGATCTGACGGTGCAGACCGACGGCGCGGCGAACGGGGCGATCACGCAGGCGGAGGAATGGCTCGGCGCAGTCAGAGAGCAGATGGCGCTTGATGCCAAATCGTTCGCTACCGTTGATTCTGCCGAACTTATCAGCATGCTGGATGCCGTGATGCCTTCGGAGGCGAACAGGGAGGAAATCCTCGCCACAGCACAGGATATCTGTGATTATCAGAACGTCATGGCGGGTTATTACGACAGCATGATGGAAGAACTGCGGCAGATCATAGAAAACGACAGCTTGCATCAGGCGGTTTTGAATGACGGCTTTATCGATCCCTCCCTGTTCGGCGACGATGACAGTCAGACCGAAGTCTATCAAGACGTGATTCTGGATCCCGATCAGCTTACTGCGAACGGATTCAAGCTTTATTCGGGTACAGAAAACGACTATTATATCCTGCAAAGCGTAAAGGGAGGGGCGTTCTACGATCCCGTTTCCATGAGGCTGCAGATCAATTCGTATAACAAGGCCGATCCGCTTGTGATCAACTTAGGTTTCTCGAAGGGCAAGAGCCTATCGGCCAAATCGCTGATGAAGGCAACCATCGGCTACCACAAATGGTACACCTTCGATGAAGAGATCATCGGTTGGGGCGACGCCGCCGGTTGGCTGCGCTGGGCGCTTGAAAACGAGAAGGCGTATTACGATCAGAAATTCGGCGCTTCGTGCATCACGCTGGACGGTTATATCAACGAGATCTATCAGACGGCGATGACGATCAAGATGTTCCTTGATCTGCAGACCGAAACGGTCGCGGATTTCCAAAAGAAGCTTGATGTGGCAAAGCTCAAGAACTTCGAGAATGTCTTCAACATTCTGCCCGAAGAGTACAAGAATTCCGCTGGCTTTGCGGTGCAGGCAAAAACCGGACTCATGGGCGACGCTCAGCAACTTTACATCGAGACGCTGCAAAAGGCGAGCGATTCGCTGGATGACATTATGAAGGAGATCTACGCATTCCGTGAAAAGCTGAAGGGCTTCTATACCAATGCGGTCAGCCAGAAAAAGACGCTCGGCAAAGCGGTCGAACTCTGCTCGGCGGTCCGGAAATCCAAAGTCGCGGACTTTGCCAAAGGCGCCGCGTCCGGCCTCGGTGCGTTTATGGTCTTCCTCGACGTCATCAGCGGCGTCACGACGATCGTCGACGCGTACGATACCTACCTCGGCAAGATCAAGGGCAACCTCTACAACCAGTTCGAATGGGCTGTCAAAAGACTGGAGGCCACCCCGAAGGGTCCCGCTCCGGGCGAATTCTCCGATCAGTATAAGGCCTGCGTGCGGGCGTGCTTCGATTACGCCTACACCCTCAACACCCTGCGCGGGTATTATACCGCCGCCTACTACAAAGAGGTCGTTTCCTTCGTCATCACGCTGGCGGCTGACTTTATCGGCGCCGTCAAACCGGACGTCGGTCTTGCAGTGGGCATCACCAACTGGTCTCTCGGCAACGTGGCGGAGATCTTTACCAAGGGCGTGGCGGGAGCATACGAGGTGACCGCCAGCCAGATGGAATCGAGAGTGGAAATAACCTGTATCGGAGAAAAGGAACATGATGACAGCAGCCACAGCGGCAAGCGCCGTCCTATCAAGAGTTCGACCCTTATCGACCCCGCCGGCTTTGTGTATGAAGCGGTCGCGTCCAACCGTGTCGAAGGCGTCACCGTGACCTGCTATTATAAAGGGCCTAACGGCGAACTCCTTTCCTGGGATGCCACGGAAGCGGAGCAGGAAAACCCGCTTATTACCGACGCGAACGGCGAATACCAGTGGTTCGTGCCGATCGGCGAGTGGCGGATCGTCGCCGAAAAAGACGGTTACGTCATTTCCGACAGCGCGAACGATCCTGCCGCCGTCGACGGCTGGCTTCCGGTCCCGCCGCCGCAGATGGAGGTCTATATCCCCATCGTTTCCACCGCCCTGCCTGAGGTGCAGAGCGTGGAAGCGGGCGCGGACTATATCCGTATCGAATTCAGCCAGTACATGGATATCGACGAGCTGACCTTCTTTAACGATCTGGTGACCGTGACCGACAACGGCGTTCCGGTCGAACTTGACTATACCTTTATCGACAGCGAGGTCTCGCCGACGAATAGCCTGAAATACTACGGAAGGATCTTGTACCTCTCCCGTCAGGACGGGCTGAAGTTCAGCGGCGACAAGCTGAAAGTTTCTGTCAGCCGTGACTTCTACAACTACGCCGGGAACGGCATGGCGGAAGACTACGAGAGCGACTTCCTCACCATCGAACAGATTGCCGGAACCCTCAGCCACTCCTACCCGAACCGCTTTGCCGTCAGCATCGGTGAAGAGGCGGATATCGTGGTGCGTCTCCTTGACACCGAGGGTAATCCGATGGCAAACGCCACCGTATCCGTGGAGAAGTACACCGACACCCTGACGCTGCCGATGGCGGTCATCACCGATAAGGACGGCAGAGCCGTGTTCCATACGATCGTCACAAGTTCGGGTTACGACACGCTTACCTTTACCTGCGGAGATGCGACCGTCGATCTGGAAACCTACGTCAATCCCATCGGTACCGCAAAGCCCGCAAAGCCCACCGCCAACATCGAGGACTTCGCTGTCGTGGCAAGCGGCACTCAGCTGATCCTCTCCTGCGCGACGGAGGGCGCGGTCATCCGCTACACGCTCAACGACACTTGCCCCTGCGACGACGACGCGCTGGTCTATGACGGACCGATCACCATCACGGAAGATACCTTCGTGCGCATCGCGGCGTGGACGGAAACGGGCGGTTACAGCGAACGGCTGAACCTTCATATCCTTTGCCAAAAAGCGCCGGAACTTTCGTTCTACGGTGCGTCGCTGACCCTGCAGAACAACCTCAAGGTCAATTTCTACGTCGAAAAGGATCCGATCGTTGCCGCCGGCTTCACCGACCTCTACACCGTGTTTGAAATGAACGGCAGAACGGTGACGGTCAGCGAGTACAGCGAGGTCACCTCCGGGGGCGTCGATTACTATGTGTTCAGTTTCCGCAACATCGCGCCGAATCTGATGAACGATACCATCCGTGCAACGCTTCACGGCGTCGAGGGCGGAAAGCCCTGCGTCGGCGAAGAGTTGACCTACAGCGTTGCGACCTACTGCTATTCCATGCTCGGCAAAACGGATGACGCAAAGCTGCGCACCCTGCTCGTGGATCTTTTAAATTACGGCGCGGCGTCGCAGACCTATACCGGTTATAACAACGATGCGCTTGTAAACGCCGATCTCACCGCTGAACAGATCGCCTGGGGTACAGCCACCGATCCGGTGTTAACCTCTGTCACCAACGCGGAATACCGTACGGTAGAAGATCCCGCAGTCAACTGGGCGGGCGTATCGCTCCGATTGAACGACTCAGTCACGATGCAGTTCGTATTTACAACGGAAAGCATTGAAGGCGTTACGGTCAGGATCGAAAACGGCAGCGGCGCGCTTCTTAAAGAGATCACTCAGGAGGAGTTTAGGATCTCCAGCGGATACTACATCGCGGCATACAACGGACTCACCGCCGGTCAGATGAGCGAAACTGTTTACGCCACGGCGTATCGAGGAGACGAAGCGATCAGCAATACGGTTTCTTACAGCATCGAGTCGTACGCCTGTGCGAAACAGAACGATGCGGACGCGTCGCTCGCGGCGTTGGTTCGCGCGATGATGAGATACGGAAATACGGCTTACGCCTATGTACACTAAGGGGGATTATGAAAATGAAACTTGAAAAGGAAAAGCAAAAGATGCAATATGAGACGCCTTCCATTGAGATCATCCTGTTTGCAACAGAAGACATTCTGACCACAAGCGGAACAGGCGATCCGGGTTACGATCCCTGGATTGACCTTCCTCTCGATCCGTTTTACCCGATAGAATCATGAAGAGGATACTGTTATTTGCTCTTGTCCTTCCTTTGCTTCTGACGTTTGTCGGCTGTACAGGTAACGGCAAGGACAAGAGTACGAATGAAACCGAAACGTCAGCTTCCTTGGCCGGTAAAACAGAATCCGTACCGGATGCGCCATCGGAAACGAAAACGGAAACGGAAACGCCCGGATCTGCTGTCTCCGGGCAGCAAACGGATCCACCCGAAACAAGTGCCGCCGAACCCGACACAACCCGTCCCGGCACCAATGCGTCGAGCAGCACGAAGCAGCCGGTCGGACATTCCGAAACGGGCTCGTCAGAACCCGGCACGACCAACAGCGGTAAAGACAATTCGGGCGGTACAGAACCGTCGGGTGAACATACGGGAACGAATCCCGCAGAGTCCGGCACTACTAACACTGACAATTCGGGAGGCGTAGAACTGCCGATCGATTATTTCGGTTGATCGTACCTATCATAAAAGGATGAATAGAATATGAAATCAACAAAAAACAGGGCTATAAGCATTATGATTTGTTTGCTTACGATAGTTGCGACAAGCCCGTCATTCTCATATGCCCCATATGCGGTAACGCCTTTGTGCGCGTAGGCAAGGCAAACCGCAAGATCTATTGCGGAAGTCCCGAGTGCAATAAACGCCGTAGAGCGCAAAACACAAGAAACTGCCGGAAATGTCAGAAAATTGCCGAAATGCAGACCGACGATTCTGACATCAAATAACAAAGGTGGAGGTCGATGACGGTCTCTGCATAAAACCCCTTTAGGGCGGATTTTATGATGAAAAATACTCTATAGAAGAGTTTATGAAATGACCGTCAACGACCTCCACCACGGATGAAACAAAACAAGCGGTAGCCGATTTTTACTTCGGTTACCGCTTTTTAACTTGCTGTATTGTGTATATATTTGTTACGTGATATGGCTGTGGATGATATCGAGGATTTTCTCCTGTTCTTCGGGGCCAACCCCAATCGAGGTCAAAGCCTCACGGATCCTACAATCGGGGCAAATCAGCGTTTTCCCATCGGTTCTTGAGAGAGCGGAATGGGCTGTGTAGGTTGTACCGCAAAGCGGGCATTCAGCAGCAATGCGAGTCTCGTTGGTTTTCATATCGTTTCCTCCCGGCTATCGTATACGGCTTGAATCAAGCGGTTCACATCAAAATCGAAGTAAAGGTAGCCCCTTGCACATACCTTGAGGTAATAGTCGGACGGTTGTCCGAGAGGGCGATCCTCGTGCATTATGTACACAAAGGCTTGACGCTTGCGGACTCTGCCCGTGGTGATCCCTTTGTAGGAAACCTCGATGTCCTTCTTGTAGTAGAAGTTGGGGTAGCCCTCGTAGTGGTCAAGGTGAAGTTCGTCTCGTTCTGAAACCTCCCATACTGCAACGGGAACGCTTGAGCCTTCCTTCGGTTCGATGGTGAGGTAAGACCCAGTCTTGCTTCCCTTGAAGAGAAGGGTCCAACCTTCAAGGGTTGCCGTTCCAACCACTCTTGCATCGGGGCAGCGGTGTTTCATTTGCTCTACGTTGATATTGCTTCCGTAGGCGATATAGTAGCGTTTTGGCATAAAAAATCTCCTTTCAAATTGCCTTTCACCACCTAAAGACCGCCTTCAAGCGGTCGGTGGGCTTTGACGGTTGGTGTGTTCGTTATGCGAGTCTGCCGTTGCGGAATGCTACGTCACCGTCAAGGCGATTTGTAAAGAGGTCTCTTGCGGTCTTGAATTCGTCTCCAATGAAGCCCAGGCGAAGAAGCCAAGTTCTCATTGCATACTTGGAATTTTCGTTCTGCTGGGGTTTGGGGCTTGCGGTGCGAACCGTTTTTGCCATCTGTGAAAGGGCGAGGCAAAGCTGAATGTAGCTCTTAAGCTGTCCGGCGTGGATGCCACCCTTGCGTTCTGCGGTGGGGGCATCGAATTGGAAAAGCCTGAACTCGACCGTGCCTTTGGTGAAGGTGGCGTGGAGATTGAGCATATGGTATATGAATGGTTCTTTGTGTAATCCCGCAACACAAGAGAATTACCCTTGTGATTTAATATGGAAAGACGAAAAACTCATTTTCCTTACAGCAGAAAATGAAGATTTGAAAACAACTCTCACCGATGGAGGCTGGATGTGCATTTGCAGCACGGACGCCGACATAACTGTCGAAAAAATTATCGAAATGATACCGGAGGCTTAATATGGCAATAATGATTCCCAATCGTCCTCATACATTTTCTCCTGCCAGCTTGGAAGGAATTATGTTTGAGGGGCTTGAAAAACTGCCTGACGATTACTATGTTTTTCATTCTTTGAGAATATCTACGGTGGTTGATAACACATTCCACGAAAGCGAAACCGATTTTGTGGTGTTTAATAAAAGATTGGGAATCCTTTGCCTGGAAGCCAAGGCTGGTCAAGTTCAATATAAGGACGGCTATTGGCTGTACGGCAGCGGAGAACCAATGCACAACGGCGGCCCCTTCAACCAAGCTTCTTCAAACAAGTGGAAATTAATAAAATACTTTGAAAACCACCGTTTCGCATCAATTCTTGATAAGTGTAAATTTCTGCATGCAGTATAACGAAGCCTCGATCATAACCGAGAAAGTGACCGAACGGAGCATTATAAAGCCCATCAGCAAACTGTTTTCGCTTACCCCAAGTGATATTATCCGATATGGAAAGGCTCTCCTCCTCGGCAAAGGAACTCATAAGAGTCAGCAAAAACTCTCCCTTGGCGTCAAGGGTGTTGATATCCTCCTTTTGAAAGAAGACACCTACGTTAACCGCTTTTAGTTTTCTTATGGTGGTGAGAGCGTCTACTGTATTACGAGCAAAGCGCGAGAGGGACTTGGTGACGATGAGGTCGATTTTTTCGTTGACGGCATCTGCGACCATACGAGTGAAGCCCTCACGATTATGATGGGAAAGACCGGAGATGCCGTCATCAACATAGAGTCCTACGAATTCCCATCGTGGGTTCTCCTTGATATAGTTTTCAAAATAATCGTTTGTGCTTCCAGACTGTGTTCCTGTTCCTCCTTTTCGGTGGACACACGGGCGTAGGCGGCAACTCGCAGCTTTGCCGTAGGAGCTCGACCGAAGTCCCCAAGTCGGGGAGCGAATTCAACCTGTGTAACCTTTCTCTTCGGCAATACTGTTCACCTCCAATTCCCCCACCATCGGCTTGAGCCTGCAGACGCACTCCTTCTTGAATGCCGAAAGCTCCTCATCCGTGATGATTCCTTTATCGCGCAACGTCATAAAAACGGCTTTTACCAGGCGGTAGTCACGCTCCGCCCGTCCTTGTTCTTTGTTCATACGCTCACCTCCGAGTGCTTGTATATATCACTCTAAACGGCGAAAAAGTCAAGAGGTTTTGAGAAAATATATTTTCTTTCCATTAAATTAGCGAACTTTCCCTCAAAAACGCCCTTGTTTTAAGGGAATAAATGCACAATTTCCGTTTTCAAGGTTTCATTGTATTAACGAGTGAGTTCATAAACAATAAGAAAGGGAGCACCTCGTGTGCTCCCTTTCTTATTGGTGCAGGTTTAAAACAGGACTTGAAGGGGGAGCGGTAGTGAATGACATGCCGGTGGCATGTCAGAGCCGCGACTGACCGAGGAGCGTAGCAAAGCCGAAATCAAAAACTCGGCTTTGCGTCGCAGCGACGAGACTCAAGTCCTCTTACCCGCACCAAAATCATGGCAGAGTACCTTGTGTGCTCTGCCATGATTTTTGTTCAGGCAATTGGTTTCTCGATTCTCCCGGCGAGCAACGCGAGCGGGAGGTTCATACATCTACGCGAAGACGCATGAACCTCCGTGGGGTTGCCCTGACCTGCATTTGACGGAACCGTTACTTTGATGAAAGGTTTAACCTTACTTGCCGTTTATATAGTATGGATCCATAACTTCTCCCGTATTTTTATCTACCCATTTTTCTATATAAACAGAATAGTGATCGATAACGTATTTTTGAACGACGATCACGTAATAATGATCGGGAGCCGAGGCATTGACACCCTGCGCTACACGATATTCGTTTTCCTCATGGTCAAAATTTATATGGTCACAATCATTTTTGACAATTTCCATGGCTTCCTCGATGGAAACACCCTTGCCGTTCGGATCAAATGTGGCTGCCGTAATTTCTCCCGTGAACGCATTCACGAGTATTTGATCATGTTCGCAGATTGTTCGCGGCGGCATACATTCATATCCCTCCAAGCCACCGCCCGAGTGCCATTCGACATGAAAAGCAAAGCGATAAGCGTCCGTTTCATCATTCGGCGTGTCGATCAACGCGATTTTGGAGATCCAAACTGTTCCTGCTCCGGCATCTGCGCGCCCGTCTTGGTGATCCCAATATGCGTTTGCCATATTCCACGCTTGTTCTGCGGTTATGGGATAGGAACAGGACATTTCAAATTGAGAAAATTTCATGCTGCCGTAACGCACGGTTTGATTGCGAAAATCATAATATTCATCTTCCGTAACCGCCGCTCCCTCTATGAAATAATCATATTTGGCGGGATTTTCGGAATATGTAAGGCTGTAGATGGATTTTACGTTTATCGCTTCGCCGTGAAAGGCGATTTGGCTCAGTCCGCACGCTCTTCCCCCCGATTCAGGGAAATGACACCAATAAAAGGTTCCGTCTGTGTTGAATTTATAAAAATCACAGGCATCCAAACGATAACTGTATACCTTACCGTTATAGCAGCGTAAAATGATATGCTCATAATCGGGCGATTGAATCACGAATTCATGGACACCGTCCTGATCCACATCCAATATTGCTTTTTGGAGTAATTTACACGCATCCAAACTTGTATTGTTGCTTGGGAAGCGCAAGCTTTTCAATCTTGCCTCACCCAAACATTCATCATAAACGCAGATTTCATCGCGGATTGCCGCTTCGTACATCTCCATGGCAAGGTCGTTTGATAAAGTACTCTCCTCCTGGGTTGTCTCCTCCCCTCGTGTGCCGCCCACGGGTGTTTGCCCCGAATCTCGTCCCAACCACATCATACCGCCATAGATCCCAAGACCTACGCAAAGGCAAAGGATGGCGGCTACCCAACCGCTGCGCAGAAAAGGTCTTTTTTCTTTTTTCGTGGGTATATCGCCGGATACCGCTCCCGCAGACGCGATCTCTGCATCAGGCGCGGCCTCCAATACAAATCGGGCATCTACCCCGCCCAGGGTCTCAAATACCAGCTCGCCCTTCATACGCGATACCCCCTTTCAGCGAGAAAATCCCGCAATTTGTTGCGCGTTTTATAGAGCCGCACGGTTACGGCGTTGACCGAAATCTTGTCCAGCTTGGCGATCTGCGCGGGGGGCATGGCGTACCAGTAGCGACGCATAAAGGTGATGCGATCCCTGGGGTCAAGGCTTGCCAAAAATTCATTCAAAAGCTCCCGCAAAACGAGTGTGTCCTCATCCCTCATGGGAACGCAATCCGAAAGCTCCTCAAAGGCTACCTCCAGATTTCTGTCACGCTTGGCGGTGTGCCAGCTGCGGTATCTGTCCAGAGACAGACGGCGGACGATGCACCCGAGAAAAGCCTTCAGTGCATTGGGTCTTTCCGGTGGGATGCTGTTCCATGCTTTCAAATACGTATCGTTGACGCATTCCTCGGCGTCCGAGGGGCTTTTTAAAATATTTTGGGCAATACTCGTGCAATAAGCGCCGTATTTGGCGTCCGTTTCCCGGATGGCCTGCTCGTCACGGGCAAAAAACAGTTCAATGATCTCGTAGTCGGTCATAGCGGTCTCCTTTCTTGAAAAAATCTTCCTTCACTTATCAAGACGGGGAACATTCGGCCATATGTCTCACTTTGGAAATATTATACTATATTTCTTTTGAAATAGCAAGAAAAAACAAGCAGACGCTTACCGGCTTGTTGAAAAAATATGTTTTTTAGTTTGGAAGGGATGGTCTTGAGAAGAGCCTCGGTTGTGGGATTGGCCTTGTGTGCAAATCCGGTAGCTTCGGCATCCGCGGATTTATCCGCCTTTTTCTGTTTCAGGGCAAAGTAAGCGACGACGCACGTCATTTGCTGCCGCTCCCCCTTCAAGTCCTGTTTTAAACCTGCACCAATAAGAAAGGGAGCACACGAGGTGCTCCCTTTCTTATTGCCTTAAACGTGATAAAAGGTGTCTAAACAAGGGTAAAAACGAACAAAAGGTGTCCAAACGCACTGGCAATGACCTCAGTTTTTAATGAGTTCCCATTCAGAATAAACATTATTTGCGTTTTTGTCTATATCCCAAGGGTGTGTCATGGAAAGATTAAGCAAATATCTTGCAGGCGGTTTGGAAATGTATTTTTTATAGTGCTTAGCAACCTTCCAAAATTCCTCCATTGTATACTGTGCAGGAAGCTTTTCAAGTGTTGTTCTGAATTCATCTTCTTTTTCTTCCGGAAGATCAATCCAACAGTTTGTTATTGTCAGTGGTAGCTTTATTTCAGCAGTATCAAACTTACGCCTATAATCCGGATGCTCTTCAAAATATTTTTCTATTTCAACAAGGACATCGTCGGAAATAGGCTTCAGCCAACGGGAATCCTCGCAGGAAAAATCAATGCGGGGCTTCATTTTTGCCGTGAAGCATTTCTTTAGAACTGCCCACTGACCTATAATTTGCCCCTTTTTCCAATGAACATCCTCCGAGTTGTAATCTTCGGTTGCAATATGCGGTTTAATATCAATCAGTTGCCAATATCCTGAACCGTATCCCGTAACAAAATCCCCGATTTTTATTTGACTCATAGTCCTATCCTCCTTCGTTGATTTGTCTTATTATACCACACTTCCGCCAATAAATCAAGGCGGAAGCCTTGTATCTTTAATGAACCATCGCCTGCGGCGATATGATGTTTTTCGCTTTGCTCAAAATGATGTTGCTCCACTTCGTTCCGCAATGATGCGATGTTTGCCCCAATGTGCCGTCAGGCACACACCATTAGGCGTAGACGTCATCATTGGCGTAGCCAACATCATCTTGCCGTCCAGTTCGCTTTGCGAACTGCGGCAAACATCATTCAAAAAACGCACCTTTGTCGGTAGACAAAAGTGCGTTTTTTGTTGCCTTAAACGAGTGAAAAGGTCAACTGGGGTAGGTAAAACTGAAAAAAAGGTCAACTTTTTCCTCTGCTGCCTTCTCGACAAATTGGAATTTGATTGTGTGCATCACAAATAGTGATTAAATATTTTTCTAAAATCTGATGCAGCATTATACTTTTTGGCTCGAACTTTCTTGCCCTTTTGAGTTTCGTCAATTATTTTCATATGTAAGACCAGCCGAGATGTTTTTAAAAACTCAATCTCTATTGAAAAAGAAGGATTAAAGTGAAACATAAAAAACATATCTTTTTCGTTTGCTGTAGAGAGCAAATAGTAATTACCATTTTCGTCAATAAGTCTGTATTTTCTCTTTCCGACTGCCGCTCCACCTCGGTTTTTAAATCCGAATGTATCATCTTGCTCGATTTTAAAAAATTTGATAGTTATTTGTTCAATATTTCTATTTTTTATATCCTTTTTGGCTTTACAATAAAGAATTAACAACGGAAGTGAAAAACAATAAATAACGAGGAATAGGACGGGAATAATCCAAATGAAACCATTCGCATTACCAAAGGCAATGGTTGCAACAAGACTAATGACAAATAAAACAGATACGATTAAAAGCCAACTAAGATAATCTGAAAAGAAAGTGCGAATGACACTTTTGTATTGTTTGCTCATTTTATCCTCCTTTACCAAAAGATGCGTTCGTCAAATTCTTATTTATCGGTGAGTTTATTATACCACACTATCGTAAATAAATCAAGGCGTAAGCCTTGTATATCATCCGCAACTTGTTGCGGTATATCATCAATGCAAAGCATTGTATATCATCAAGCCGCAGGAAAATGCACGCTGGCGCGTGATGAGATACAAGGGCGGCGAGCCGCCCTTGATGATATACCGCCTTGCGGCGGATGATATGCCAAGCCTTGCGGCGGATGATATGCCAAGCCTGCGGCTTGGATAAACAAAAACAGAACATTTGTCGGTAGACAAATGTTCTGTTTTTGTTGGTGCGGGCAAGAGGACTTGAACCTCCACCGAGTTGCCCCGACTAGAACCTGAATCTAGCGCGTCTGCCAATTCCGCCATGCCCGCATATTCAATTAAGCAGGGCAGTTGTACCAAGCGATTGCCTGATACAACTTGCCGCTGGTGCGGGAAACGGGACTTGAACCCGTACGGTGTGAACCACACGCCCCTCAAACGTGCGCGTCTGCCAGTTCCGCCACTCCCGCATATTCCGTCACCGCTTATCGAGGGTCTCAAACGGCAACGGATAGATTATACACGATTTTATAAAATTTGTCAAGGGGTTTTCAAAAAATATTTTTCTTTTTTTGCTCTTTTTTCAAAAAGCATGCGTTTTCTGAAAAAATGACCGTTTCAGCGGATTTTCCACTTGCCTTCGGTGAAGTCGGGGAACTCTACAGCCACACTGCCGTTCTTGATGGACTCCGCAGACAGCGGGGTAACTGCCATCCATGCTGCGGCATCGTACACGTCGATGGGCATGGGCTCGCCGTTGAGGCAACATTCCACGAACTTGCCGTACACCAGACCGTCCATGCCGCCGTGTCCGCCGCAGATGCCCTTTTCCAGGTATTCTCGCCAGACGGGGTGCTCGTACTTGTCCAGATATTCGTCGGCATTGCCCCATTGGGGTCTCCAGTTCCAATGCTCTGCTTCGGGGTAGGTATTGTCAAGGAAGATGGAGTGATTTTCTTCGATATACATCCCCTTCGTTCCGCGCACCGTAAATCCGCGGCTATAGTATCGGGGAAGCGTTGTATCCAGCGTGAGGGTAATGGTCTCACCGCCGGCGCATTTGATGAGGGTCGTGACGATATCGCCCTGCGCAAAATTCGCCGTGGCCAGCGTTGGGTTGATACCTTCTGTGCGTGCCGCAAAATCGTTCATCCCCCATGCGTTCGATGCCATGGAAACGAGAGACACCATGCGATTTCCTCTGTTAATGTCCAACACTTGCGCGATGGGGCCCAACTCATGTGTGGGATAATTTTCGCAATTGCGGGAGAGATAATTGCGGAGACGGTAGTGGCGGTTTTCCTCACCGCGTGCAACCTCGTCTCGCAAATCGTGACAATAGCCTCCCGAACAATGGGCGATCTTTCCGAAAAGCCCCTGCCTGACCATGTTCATGACCATCATTTCGGCGCGGCCATAGCAACAGTTTTCCAAAAACATAAAGGGTGTTCCCGTATTTTGCTGTGTGCGTACCAGGCTCCAACATTCATCTACGGAATAAGCGCCGCCGACCTCCATGCCGACGGCCTTGTGGTTCTCCATGGCGGCGAGGGCGATGGGGGTGTGAGATTCCCACGCGCTCATGATGAGCACGGCATCCACGTCAGAGCGGGTCATGATTTCGTTGTAATCGGTGGTCGCAAAGGGAGTTTTGCCCGTAACCTTGGTCACGGCGGCAGCACTACGCTCGGTGCGGTCTTCGTATATATCACAAACCGCGGTAATATTGATGTTGTTCATGCCGAGCAAAAGACCCTGCAGTACGCTGTGCCCGCGTGCTCCAAGACCGATGGCGGCAACGTTCAGCTTTTTCATCGGAGGTTATATCCTTTCGGGGAATTATTTTCCTTATTTTACATCATTTCAGTAAGATTGTCAAGGGGAAGCATAGAGGTCACTCCTGAAAGCTCGTGATTTTTTGGTTATATTTTCTGTTTTCTATTGCTTTTTGAAAATGTTTTTGTTATAATATAAATAATCTCTGGATCCCCCCATTCAAGCAATGACACACATCATGTTGTCATTCGTTTCTTACAGAGGCAGACCTTCCGAGGACGGCGGTATCAGGGATATATAACAATGCCATGGAGGTGTTTATGATCCGACGCCAAAAACACGCAACAAAAAAGAGTTTACTGATGGGATGCCTGTGCCTTGTCGTTGCGGCTGTGCTGGCCGCTTGCGGCGGAGATGCTGACGAGGTCAATACATCTGAAATTCCTACGACTGCGGAAACGCAGGCAGCAGAGAGCGATACCTTGCTTGAAGAAACGAATCCGTCCGAAACAAATTCTCATGAAACCCTTCCCGACGAGGAAAGTGAATCTGTTCCCGCGGAAAGTGAAACGGAAAAGGAAAAAGAAAAGCAAATGTATACGTATCCCGCCGAGCAGGCAGGCGCCAAAAGCGATATTGTTTTGAAGGCAGAGGATTTCGGTGTCATCGGTGACGGTAAGACCGATGACGGTCCTGCCATCAGTGCGGCTGTGAACGCGGCCATCGAGCAGAAGGCGACCCTTGTGTTTGATGGCAGTAAGACCTACTATATGGATCAGAGCGATAATACCGCTGCGGTCTTCCGCAGTCCGTTTGCTATGGAAAACGCTACCGCTGTCACCATCGACGGTCAAGGGGCTACCTTCCTTGTGGCGCCCGGAAGCAATTATTTTGCTATGGCGGGCTGTTCGGATATTGTCCTTAAAAATTGTTCGTTTGATTATGCCGTTCCCGTATATCTGGTTGGCAAGGTCATTTCCAATGACGGTGGCAGGATCGTTTTTGAGACGGATCAAGAGCCTTATATCAAAGATTATAATTTCGCAAATGTAAACGGATTTTCCATCCGCTACAATGAAGGCCTGCAGCAGCGCCCCCATGCTTTCATGGGTGCTTGCAACCGTACGGGTGAAAAGCAGTTGACCGTCCAGTATCCCAAGGATCCCGGCTATGCTGCAGGAGATCTGGTTTATCTGCCAAATCCGGGCATCGGTCATGCTTTCAGCGAGGTTATATACATATCAGCCAACACGGGCGCGATGGTTTATGAAAACATCAAGATCCTATCTGCACCCACCTTCATTATGGCTATCAAGAGCAACAACGCTGAGCTCTATTTTAACAACGTAGATATGGTGCCTGCCGAAACCGACACCCGCGAGATCAAAATGGTTTCCTGGCGTGACGGCTACCACTGCAAGGACAACCGTCTGCCCATCCACTGGACGGATTGTGATACCGACGTGCTGTTTGACGACGTGTTCAACGTCAGCGGCACGCTGGGCTACATCCTGTCTGTGGAGAACGATTCTGTTCTGACGGTTACGAACTACGAGATGCACACCCTTGGCCGCCGCCTGGCATTTGACTGTAAGGTTGGTGACATTCTGGACGTATACGATCTCCAGTCGGCGAACTACTGTGGCTTTGCTACGGTGCGGCAGACAAGGGAGAATGCTGATGGCACAACCACCATCGTGTTGGAATACGGCCAGACCTTCGATAACGCCAAGGAGGGCTACGTGGTCGGTAACCGTATGACCTGTGCGCCCGGCAGTACCATCGATAACTGTCATTTTGAAGGCACGTTCCGTTTCTTGCGCGATATCCGCATCTCGAACACGACCTTCGACCTTCTCGCCATGTGGATCATGGTGGAGGGAAGTGTGGAGGGTCCCTTGCCCGGTGATATTGATTTTGTGAACTGCACGTTTAACGGCGGAACCATAGAAATCGATGCTTATAACCGCAACACGGCCAAGACCTTGCGTGTCATCGGTAAAAAGATCGCCAATATCAATGCACACGCGTGCTCCCTCAATGATGTCAAAATTTCCAGCCGTTGCAAATGTACGTTGAATCAGTTTGAAGCGGTTGACGAAGCCAATTTCTCCTCCCATATTGGGGTGCAGGAAAGAATTCCCGTGGTGATCGCACCCACAGAAGATGATTTCCCCAATTCCGTGATCTATGATTGGGACAGACATACCATGCATCTGACAGGCGGCGAAGTGATTTCTGTTTCCGCGTTGGATGAATCCTTGCGTGCGCTTTTGAAGAAGAGCGATGCGTTCTCTGACTGTGTCTTGATGATCCCCGCAGGCGCAACCGTTACGTTGGATGGTCTTTCCAAGGAAGCTTTGCCCTTCTTCCACGAGAGTGGGAATATGTACATCTTCAGCTTTGGCTATTACGGTGAGTCCGCAGATGTGGATATGAACGTTATAAAAGGAAATAAGCTCGCAACCTTGAACGTGAGCGGTGAGATCGCGTCCTTCAACGTCATTTTTGAATCTGACGGTAAGAGCACGGGCATCAGCCTGAAAAACAATACCGACAAGCCGTTGTATATCGGCAGTATCTCCATCTCTTCCGCGACCAATCAGAATCCCTCGCAGGATCAGCTTTCCGCAGGGCATACCTTCATTTGGACTGATGCGGTCACGGTAGGCAGAAACAATGACGCGCTGACGTACGATGCCCTGGAGGATGCCGAAGTCAAGGCTGCCATTGAGGCTGCCGAGAAGGGCTTTACCACAGGCCGTGTGTTGCATCTGGACGGCCAGCCCGGTGAATTCACGGGTCTGACTGACAAGAGCTACTTTGCTGCGGGACGCACTTATCATCTGACGCTTTACGCTTACGTCAAGACTCCTGTCCCCGAAGGAACGACGGTGTATCTGCTCGCGCTTGACAATACCCAAGGAAACCGTGTGCTGGCACAGGGACTCTTCAACAAGGCAGGCGTATATTGCCTGGATATGGACTGGACGGTGGGGGATACCGGCGAGTATGCGCTGACCCTCTACAGCAGCAGTAACAGCTTCCGCAATATGGATATCTATCTGGGTGACTTTACCGTCAGCGTACCTGCCCCCATGAATCCTAACGGATTTGTCAGCCGCAATGACTACAAGATCCCCACGGCCGAAGAGCTTCTTGCGGGTCACACCTTCGATTTTACCGAGGGTAACCTTTTGAATACGGGTCATGATGCATACACCACGCTGGATCTCGTGCCCACCAAGGCTGCCGAGGCTATGCGCGCCGCAGGCTTTGGTGACACCGTTTACTTTGCGGAAGAGAACTATGATATGAACGTGACCAGACTCCTGCAAAACGGAAAGCATTATACCGTCACGCTGGATGTTTATGATTGCATCGGTAATCTCGCTTCTTCGGGGGCGCGCGGCGCGTTTGTGCTTCTGCGCATGACCGGCGGACAGCAGAACAGTGCGGAGGTCAGTTATCAAGTCACGGTGGATCCCAATGACAGCCGACACCTGACCCTGTTCTTTGATATCGCATCCCCCGGTCTCGGTACGGATACGCTCCGCTTCTATGAGCTGATGCCGTGTGAGTACTATATCAACTCGGTGACCGTTCAAGAAAAGTAATTTCCCCTATGTCAGGCGGGTCGAAGTATACTCCGACCCGCCTGTGCGATCTATGAAAGGATATAACCATGAATCAAATGAAAAAGATTTTGACCCTCGCATTGGCACTCTTGACGGTGATCGCTACCGTCGCTTTTTCGGTTCCCGGCACAGCCGCCGATGACGGTGCGCAACCTTCTGCGCACGGTGCAGTCGAATTGCCTACGCCCTTGCTCATCACCGAGGTCTGCTTCAATCCTACCTACATGGAGCACGGGCAGGAGGACTTGGTGTCGGCAACAGCGGATGTGTTTGAGTTCGTGGAAATTTATAACCCCACGAATGCAGCCGTGTCCCTCAAGGACGCTGTGCTTTGCTACAGCAAAAGCGGCGACGAGGGCGAATTCAAGGAAAATGCGCTTGTAGCGGTCAGCACGTCTGAGATGACGGTTGCTCCCCATGAAACTGTCATTGTTTGCATTTACGGTAAGGATGCCGCTTTGCTCGGATACACATACGACAGCGATGCGGGCATTCAGGCGATTTTTGATGCGTTTGGTAAGATCAACGTCAATCTTTCCGATAGCTTGACGATTGAGGAATTTATCCTTGCGCCCAAAATGAAGAGCGGTGTAAACGAGACGGTCAGTGACAAGGCCTTCAATCTGGATAATGAATCCACAAATGCCGTTATTCGCTTGATTTCCGGTGAGACCTTGCTTTGTGAAGCACGGTATAACGCCGATCTTTGGAACCGAAACATTTGCTCGGTCAATATGATGTACGATCCTACCGTGGATCCCGCCCACCCACACGCCTCCGTTGCTTTCAACGAGACCTATCCCACCCCCGGCTATCTCTATGATAACCAGTATCCCGATGCTGTTCTGACTGTAGATAATGCGACGGAAAAGCTGTTGGTATTTGAATACAACATCTGCGCATCCGAAAGCACCCAGAAGCACGCCGACGGCTCGGCTGTGACCATCGGTGAGCGTATGGATCAGCTGGAGCGTATGATTTCGCAATATCGCCCCGACGTTATCAGCCTCCCCGAATTCAATGATCTCTGGCTTCCCGAGATGAAGGAATATCTTGCCAGCGAGAATTGCGAATATACCGCATTCGGTTCCTCCTCTCAGGGCAAGGAGTTCGGCAAAAAGGACACGAACTACAAGTGGGATCTTGTGAATCTCATCATGTATAATCACAACAAGTATGACTGCCTTGACAGCGGATTTTTCTGGTGCTCCAAGTGGCCGGACCGTCGCAACACCAAGATATGGGAAGACGGAACCGACGGTGACCTCGCCCGTTGCATCAACTGGGTGATCCTCCGTGACAAGGAGACGCAGGCCGAATTCCTGTTTGTCAGCGCACATATTGATGCCAAGATCCCCATGGCGAGAACCCATTCGACCAATCTCATCATTGAAAAAGCCACCGAGCTTTCCGAGGGGCGTCCCGTCATCATGGCGGGAGACTGGAACTGCCATGAAAGCACCGAGGCTTACTGGAATCTCCACAAGGACGGCTATGCCGATGCCCGTTACCGCACCGATTCCGTAGCGGATATGCGTATTTACTCCACCATGAACAAATGGGGGGAGAGCACCGATCTGCAGACCCGCCCCAGCATTGACCATTGCATCATCAGCAAGAATAGCGTCATGGTCAACAGCGCTCACCGCGATATGGGTGAGATCGAGGCTGGCGTCTACGCCTCCGACCACAATGCAACGGTTTTTGATCTTTCCTACGTGAACGTCAACGCTGAGAAAGAAACGACACCTTCCGAGACAGAATCTTCCGCTACGCCTGCGGTGACAGAGCCTCAGGCGACCGAGCCTGTCGCAACCGAGCCCGAAGGCACCCTTGCCGACGCGACGGTTGAGCCCTCGGCAAGCGAAGCAGAGACGGTCGCGGGTGGCGAAACTGCCACGACGACGGATACCTCCGCATCCGAGGGCGGCTGTGCGTCCATGATCGCGACCTCTTCTCTGATGGCTATGGCGATTGCTTGCGCTGTAATGCTCAAAAAACGCAAGGCCTGAGTATCGGAAAAGACTGAATAAATTTTGAAAGGAGGCGAGGATATGCTCTTGATCGAATGGCTTGAAAATATACTTGCGGCCACCCCTCGCCTCTCTGTGCCTCCGAAGCCCTTCGGTGGATTTCATCTGACAGCCCTGGGGATCATCCTGGGGCTGTTTTTGCTGATGCTCCTGTTGAATCGGCGGTTGCCGAGATCCGAAAAAGCCGTGATGCGCGTGCTTTTCGTGTTTGGCTTGGGTCTGCTTTTGTTGGAGATCGGCAAGCAGATGGTGTGCAGCTATGATCCTGTCGGCGGATGGGCGTACAACTGGGAGCGGTTTCCGTTCCAGTTTTGCTCGGTTCCCATCTACGCCGCGCTGCTTGCCATGTGCCTGCCGTCCTGTAGACTGAGACAGGCGCTGTTGTGCTTTCTTGCGACCTATTCCCCTGTGGCGGGCGCGTCGGTTCTGTTCTATCCCGCGCGTGCCGTATTTTCCGACATTGTTTTTCTGAATCTCCATACCGTGATCTGGCACGGAGCGATGCTCCTCTTTGGCCTGTATCTCTGGCTTTCGGGGACAGTCAAGGCCGAATGGAAGAGCGCGGGGTATGCCGCCCTCGTGTATCTCCCCTTGAATTTTCTGGCGCTTGCCCTCAACGAGGCATCCTATGCTTGGGGGTTTGCGGAGGGCTACGCCTTCAATATGTTTTACACGGGACGGCTGGGGAAATGCCCCATCCCGATCCTGAGCGGCATCCAAAAGACCTGCCCCTATCCCGTGTTTTTTCTCTCCTATCTTGTAGCCCTCGGCATTGGCGGCGTTCTCGTGACGGCGCTCACGGTGGGGATACGGCGGATGCGGGAAAAGAAAGATACGCACCGAAAACCGAAACCGTTAGCGTAACCGAGAGGCAACAGAGATGCTGCCTCTTTTTGCTCCCAAATCCCGCTGAAAAATTTTTTAAAAATTCCCAAAGACGGACAGAATTTCCTCCAAATCCTGTCTTTGTAGATGAACGCGTTCAAAATCCGAGAAGGGGAATCGCCCCGGAAAGGAGCTCCTATGACTGACAGCGATATGATCCGACTGTATTTTGCCCGTGACGAGCAGGCAATCGCCGAAACACAGAAAAAATACGGGAAATATTGCATGACCATTGCCCGGGACATTGTAGGCTGCGAGCAGGATGCCGAAGAGTGCGTCAGCGACGTATATCTGAAGGTCTGGAACAGCATTCCGCCCGAGCGACCGCATTCACTCAAGGCGTATATCGCCGTTTTGACCCGCAGAATTGCCATCAACCGCTACCACAGCCTCCGCGCCGCCAAGCGAAACCGAGAGCTGGAAGTAATTTTTGACGAGCTGTCTGCGTGTGTCGCGGTGCAGGAAGAAGATGCAAGCGAGCTGACGGCGTTGATCAACGAATTTTTGGGTCAACTGTCGGAGCGGGACTGCCGCTTGTTTGTGCGCCGCTATTGGTATGCCATGATGCCTGCGGAATTGGCAGGGAAAGAGGGCATGACCGTCAACGCCGTCACGGTACGGCTATACAAGCTGCGGAATCAGCTCCGCAAATTTTTGGAGGAAAGAGGTTATCAAGTATGAAACGCATGAACGGTATGCAGGCATTTGAAGCCATGACGGACATTGATCCGCAATATATTTTGAAGTGCGCGCCCGACGCGCCCGTAAAGGTGAAGCACAGAGGAAGCTACCTGCGCGTTGCGGCTATAGCGGCTGCGCTGGCTGTGCTGGCGATTGGCTCAGTGATAGGATGGGGCAGCATGAATCGCGGGAAGAATCCCTCCCCCACGTTGCCCTCCGAGCAGGGAAGCGGGAATGCAGCGGACAGCGCGGATACCCAAGAGGGTACGCAGACACCCACTGAGAGTATGCCTCCCGTGACCGAAAGCCGGCCGCCCGAGGAAGAGAGCAAGCCAAGCGCCCCCATCAACGGCTCTTATACGACCGATAAGTATACGGTGGAGGAGATTGAGGGCAAGCACTATATCAGCTTCGCGGACGGAAACGAAAAGCCGACGGCCGAAAACGGAGATGAATTGACGGTGATCACGGGAATCTATTTTGCATCCCTTGAAGAAATGCAGAAGAAATTCCTGACGGGGGATTTTACAGAAAAAGAAATTTTACAGCTAAAAGGTCAGCTCACGTTGACGGATAAGGGATTTGAAATACCTGATATGACAAAACTGTATGATGCTATTTTGCCCGAAGGATGGAGTGTGTATCAAGTTTGCTTGGATCATCAGGATATTTATTTGTCAATTCGAAATGATAAGACGGATTGCGCATCCGGTTTTATTGCAATTCACTCGGAGAAATATTATGACATGGTGTACCAAAGAGATTTTGTTTCGTACATTGAACAGTACAAAGATTCTATTGTTCGGGAAGAAACAGAATTCCATGGTATACCGTGTCAGGTATATAAGCGTATATCGAAAGGGATGAATCGTAAGGACATCGTTATGAAAGTACCAATGGAGGATTGTACTTTTGATGTTCTGGTAAAGTATCGGGTTCCGCAAACAGATGTTGAGGTTACCAATTGGGGAAGTCCCTACAGTGTCAGTATGTACGGTGAAATGTACGGATTGAAGGTTGAAGTTTACTTGAGCGAATTTGCAAATGATCCGCAGGGGGATTTTTATCAGGCTTTTGGAATTCAACCGTATCAGACCTCTGAAAACTGAATGCTTTTGCCCCACTCCTTCGCGGAGTGGGGATTTCTCATATTTCAAAAAAATCTTCCAAAACCCCTTGTAAACTCACGGATTATGTGTTATAATAAACGGTAATGATCTGTAAATTTCCAAGATTGGAGAAACATACACCATGAAACACACAGATATCAAAGTGCTTTTTGCCGAGGCTGACAAGTTTGTGGACACCTCCGTGGTCATCTGCGGTTGGGTGCGCACCGCCCGCGACTCCAAGAACGTTTCCTTCCTGGAGGTCAACGACGGTACCTGCTTCAGGAGCCTTCAACTTGTCATCGACAAGGACAAGCTTGCCGAAGAATCCTTCAAGGACGCGATGGCCGTAGGCGCGTCTCTGACCGCTACGGGTACCCTCGTCGCCTCCGAGCGCAATATCGTGGAGCTGCAGGTAGAGACCCTGGCCGTGCTGGGCACTTGCCCCACCGATTACCCTCTGCAGAAGAAGCGTCATACGTTGGAGTATCTGCGCACCATCCCCCATCTGCGCGGCCGCGCCCGCTATTTTGAGGCGGTCTTTGCCGTCCGTAGCCAGCTTGCGCAGTCCATCCATCAGTATTTCCGTGCCAACGGCTACCGCTACGTGCATCCCCCCATCATCACGGGCTCTGACTGTGAGGGCGCGGGCGAGATGTTCCGCGTGACCACCCAGCCCTGGAACGCCACCGCCGAGAGCGAGGCTGAATACTACGCAAACGACTTCTTTGGCCGCAAGGCAGGCCTGACCGTCTCCGCTCAGCTCGAGGGTGAGATGGCCGCCATGGGTCTTGGTCGCATCTACACCTTTGGCCCTACCTTCCGCGCAGAGAATTCCAACACCACCCGCCACGTGGCAGAGTTCTGGCACGTCGAGCCCGAGGTCTGCTTCTGCGATATCCACGACATCATTGAGATCGCTGAGAATTTCATCAAGTATATCGTCAAGGACGTGATGGATCAGTGCCCCGAGGAGATGGAATTCTTCAACCAGTGGGTAGAGAAGGGCGTCATCGAAAAGCTCCAAAAGATGCTGGCAAACGATTTTGTCAAGCTGGATTACACCGATGCCATTGAGATCTTGAAGGCTTCGGGCAAGGAGTTCAAGTATCCCGTGGAATGGGGCTGCGACCTCCAGACCGAGCATGAAAAGTACCTCGTGGACGAGCATTTCGGCCGTCCTGTCTTCGTGGTCAACTATCCCGCCGCCATCAAGTCCTTCTACATGAAGCAGAACCCCGACGGCAAGACCGTGGCCGCCACCGACCTGTTGGTCCCCGGCATCGGCGAGATCATAGGCTGCTCCGAGCGTGAGGCCGACTACGACAAGCTGGTGGCCGCCATGACCGCCCGCAATATGCCTCTCGAGTCCTACACCGAGTACCTGGATACCCGTAAGTACGGCTCTGTCCCCCACAGCGGCTTCGGCTTGGGCTTTGAGCGTATGCTCATGTATATCACAGGTGTGCAGAACATCCGCGACGTCCTCATGTTCCCCAGAACTGTGGGGTCAATGTAAAAACAATTTGAAAGGAAGTGCTATTATGAAAAAATTATTGCTTTGTACCCTTTTGCTGTTGGCGTTTATCCTGACAGCTGTTGCTTGCTCCGAAAATGATACTGCGGAGACCCCCACCGGTGCACTGACCCAGGCCGCAACCGATGCCTCCACCACTGCATCCGAAGAAACCTCCGCCGAGGCTCTCACCTCCGCGCCTGTGGAAGAGTCTACAACGATTCCCGCAGAAGTACCCACCGAGACAACGCCCACCGAAGGGTCTGAGACGGTTTCCGCCGAAGAGTCCGACTCGACTCCGGTTGAAGAGCCCACCGAAGAACCCACTGAAGTGCCTACGGAAGAGCCTACCGAAGCTCCCACCGAAGCGCCTGTCGAGCCTACCGCGCTCTATACCGCCGAGGATCTGGCTGCTATGACCGCAACCAATTCTACCGTGACTCTGGAGGGTGACTATGCCCACTTCCTGACCGGCACCACCGATACCGCCACCAATCCTTCCGTTACCCTCACCGCCGAGGGCGAAGGCTTCAGCGACATCATCGCCATCAAGTACCGCACCAACTGCGGCAGCTACGGCTCCAACTTCTGGGGGACGCTCCTGCTCAACGGCACAGCCGAGTTCAACGGCAACCGCCGTGACAGCGACAACTGGTTCTTCTACATGACCAACGGCGAGTGGGATGTGCTGATCCTGGATATGAGAAAGAACAAAGCAGGCGCTGACGGCGTGGCCGATACCGACGTGACCGGCGGTGCTGCCATTCAGTCCCTGGTATATAATTTCTTTGACTATACCGGCAACGGCGGCAAGCTCGCTACCGCTGACGGCGGGGAAGAGTATTTTGACATTGCATCCATCGCTTTCTTTGAAACCAAGGATGATGCAGCGGATTATTTCGCATAATCAGGCAAACATAAAGAGAAAAACCGTCCTCCGATTGATCGGGGGACGGTTTTTTGTACGATAGCATCTGAATCAGCAAAGGCTGTGTTCTGCTTAAGATCAAGCGAGGTGAGGGACAATGGCGGAGAGCACCTTTTCGGCACAAACCTTGATGCCCTTGCCGGAGAGGTGGATCAGGTCGTCGCAGATCATACCCTCCACGTCCTCATAGACGGGCGTAAACAGGTCGTTGATATATACACCCTCGGCGGTAAGGGCCTCCACCACGGCGGCGTTATAGGCCTTGATGCGCTCTGCGTCGTGTCCCCACATTTTTGGCGAGGGGGGCGTGGAGGTAGCGAAAATGACGGTGGGCGCATAGGTCTTGAGGACACGGGCGATCCGCACCATGGTATTGACGTACGCATCCATAGGGGTGAAGGCACCGTCACCGAACAGGTCGCAGAGATCCCAAAGGCCGTTGTTCCAATGGATCACGTCGGAGCCCTCCATTTGTGCCTTGTAGTCAAAGCACATCCGCAGGGTGTAGGAAGCGAAGCGGCAGTTGTCGTCGGGCTGCCAGACCTCGCAGTCGTATTGGTTGGTCAGGGCCTCGGCCACGGATGCACCGTAGCCGATCTGGCGGATGGAATCGCCGAGGAGGATGATCTTCTTTTTCATGATGGGCTCCTTTTTACGTTATTTTCTTTTTTGAAAAAGCAAGGGCAACGCACTCCACAAGCCCGCCCACAGGAAAAGGATCAGGCTGTAGAGGTAGGTCTCGTCCTCCGTGCAAAAGGGCAGGAGATAGCCGAGCGTGAGGACGAGGGCGTTATAGAGGACAAGCAAGGGCTTCCTTTTTGCAAAGCGCAGGAGCTTGAAGCCATAAAGGAAGCAATATGCGGGGACGGCAAGGAGAAAAACGGTCAGGATCATGGCACCGTAGATCACCGTAGCCAGGATCGCGCCGCCCAGATCAGAGACTCGGGTAAACAGGAGAGCCACGAGTCCATAGCCGAGGAGGCAGGAGAGGGCGAAGGTGACGGGGGCGAGGAATTTGGCGGCTTTGCTCATGGGGGCTCCTTTCTGTGGAGATCAGATTGGGGCGTGAGGAGGAACACCTCCCCTATGGAAAAAATCAGCGATGTAACCAAGGGGTTTCTCCGCCCGTTACGTTTTTGTGAAGTTTTGAAGGGTAGCGAAGCGGCGACGCGGTAGAGAATCGTTGCTGATAGCAACCAGAGCCGCGGCGTGACCGAGCCGCAGCGAGACCCAAGGGAAACTTTTTTCAAAAAGTTTCCCTTAGATTCGTTACCCAAGCAGTGCCGCCGTTCTCTTCATCCGCTCCACCACGCGGACGTGGAAGGGACATCTTGTCTCGCATTTGCCGCAAGCGAGGCAGGCGGATGCCTTGACCTCCAGGGCGTTGTAATGCTCGCGGACGGTGGCAGGGACTTCTTCGTGGGCTGTGGCCAGATCGTAGAGCTTGTTGACCATGGCAATGTCGATGTTCACGGGGCAGGGCTTACAGTGGCCGCAGTAGGTACACGCGCCGTAGTAGGTCTCGCGGGGGGAGAGAGACAGCACCGAAGCGTAATCCTTTTCAACGTCGGTGGCGGTCTCGTAGGCAACGGCATCGGGCACTTGCTGTGGATTTTCAAAACCCAGCATGACCGTGGCCACGGCGGGGCGGGTGAGGCAGTAGTGGATGCATTGGACGGGGGTCAACGCCACACCGAAGGGGGATCTTTTCTCGTCCAACAGACGGCCTCCGCCGAAGCATTTCATAACGTTGATACCCACGCCGCGTGCCTCACAGAGGCGATACAGCTCCGCGCGGGTTTCGTCCATGCCACGCAGGAGAGGGGCGTTTTCGTCGGGAACTCCGACATTCTCTTGGGAAGGGATGAGATCGTAACCGGGATTGATGCTGAACAGGAGTGCTTCGATCACGCCGTGCTCTACCGCCATGCGGGCAATTTGGGGGCTGTGGGTGGAAAGTCCGATGTGACGGATCGCGCCGCGTGCTTTGAGCTCGACCATATAGTCCATGAGCCCGCCGTTCAAAACGTCGTTCCAGTCATCGAGACGGTCAACAAAATGGATCATGCCGAGATCCATGTAGTCTGTATGGAAGCGGTCAAGCAGATCCTTGAAGGCCACCTCGGCCTCGGCCACGTTGCGGGTACGGACGTACTGCCCGTTTTTCCAAGCCGAGCCAACGTGTCCCTGAATGATCCACTTTTCACGCTCTCCCTTGATGGCGTTGCCAAGGTTGGAGCGAACGTTGGGCTCCGACATGAAGCAGTCAATGGTATTGATGCCTACGGCGCGGCAGGCATCTACTACGGCGGTGACCTCCTCGGCGCTTTTGCGCTCCAGCCATTCACCGCCGAGCGAAATCTCGCTGACGAGAAGTCCTGTATTTCCAAGCTTTCTGTAATGCATATGTACCTCGCTGAGAGTGAAATTTTAGCTGTACGGTTGCTGTGAACATTATAGCATATCCCGGCGGTTCTGTCAAGAATGGCTGAAATGTGTAGCATATGGCTTTGAATGGATGCTGTTTAACAAGTACGCAACTTTTCGTGAATTTTATGTTAACGGCGACAGTGTGCATATTGACAAAAATGGAAAATATGCTATACTGTAGTTGCGCTTTAGAGGTGTCCCCAAATTTTTATGTGCCGCCGTATGGCGGCGGAATGGAGATGAATATGAAAAAACGGAGTATGATGTTAGCTATGCTTGTGGCATTGGTCATGCTGCTCTCCGCAACGGCCTGCGGGGGCGGTGGCTCTTGGATCAGCCGTATCGATCGGCTTTGCGATCAGGAGGATGATATTGCTTATCATAGAATGACGCGCGATTTCCTGGATGATCTGGTCGATGAAATCGAGGATAACGAGGATGACCTGGAAGGAGATATTGTCAAAGCCTATTTTGTGCAGGATGAAGATTTTGCGTTGATGCCCAGCTATAATCCTTCCACGCATGAAACTGAATATGAGGTAGAGGGATCCTTTTGCTGTGTGATAGAATTTGAGAAAACGGCCGACGCCAAAATGGTTGCCGAGTATTTGGATGACGAGGGAGAGTTTTTGTACATTCCCGAGCCTGAAATTATGCTCGACGTAAAAAGGGTGGAGAGAAAAGGCGACACGATCATCTTTGGCGACAAGAGCATGGTCAAATTGCTTGTCGATTGAGGATACATAAAGAAGAGGGTGCAGTTGCATGGCAGCTGCACCCTTTTGGTATGCAATTATTTATCCCAAACCAGCGTCCCGTTTTGCTCCTTCACAGGCACAAACACAGGGGACTCCAAGCGGTCTGCTCCCTCCAACGTCTGTGGGGAATGGACAGACAGGTACATTTGTCCATTCGTATCGGTGAAGAGCATTCCGTGACCGCCGTCATACTCGCCCGAGATCTCCCTTGAGAAGAGCAATGCTTCATCGTGACGCCAGTTGCCGTCGATACGGCCGTTGTCGCTTCTGGCAATGGCCACGCAATAGCCACCCGCTTCAAAATTTGACCACAGCATAAGGAGCTGTCCGTCTTGGGTGGTATACATGAAGCAACCGTCGGTTACCCCGGCCTTGGCCCAAGTAGGTTCGTCCGCGCGGAAGAGCTCGATGGGCTCGGAGATGAGCCGCGTCAGGTCATCCGACAGGCGTGCCGCCGCAAACGTGCCGACATGGTCGGGCTGGCACGTCCATTCGTGAACAAAGACCAGCCACGGCTTGCCATCCCGGTCGATATACAGTGTGCCGTCGATGCAGTCCCAGTCGGCGGGGGTGACGTGACCGTCAGAATGATAGGCAAACGGGCCTTCGGGACGGTCTGACTTGAGAATGACACATCCGCGGTGATCATTTTTGGAGGAACGGTAGGTGGTGATCATATAGTATGCGCCTTGATACAAATGTACCTCGGGTGCCCAGTGCTGTCCTGCGTCATCGATGGGATTAGGCACGACCTGCCCGAGATCCTCCCAAGGACCCGACAATACGCCGGAGGTATTTCGATAGCAATGCCAGCCCGTGCCGTGGGCATAATAGATGCCGTCCTTGACCACAATGTAGGGGTCGCGGAGCTGTTTGATGGTAGAGATGATCATGGTGGTACTCCTTTGATGTGTGATGGGAAGGGCTGTAAGTCACCTCTAAAAACTCTATTGGCGAGAGAGCCGTGAGGAAGTTTTTAGAGGTTCCCTGTAATTTGCATTGAAGAAGCCTCACGTTTCAACTTCGGGGAACAGCATATATTCCATGAATTTATCGCTGAAGGAAGGGGATAGATTGAGCGCTACGGTCTCACAGCGCCGCGCATCGGCGGTGATACGCTCTACCCATGCGGGGTCTCTGAGCGCCATAGCCGCGCCCCTGAGCGCCGTGTTGCCGACACCTTGGAGGATCTGCTTGGGGCAATCCGGCAAAAGCCCTACCTGCATGGCGGAATCCATGCGCATATACTGACCCAATCCTCCCGCGATATAGAGTGCGGACAGGTCTTGGGGAGATATGCCTGCGGTCTCGCACAGCACCTCCATACCGGCACGCAGAGCGCTTTTGGCCAATTGAAACGCGCGGATATCTTCTCCCGTCAGGGTCAGCTTCTCGGCGTAAGGGAAGGGATCTTCCTCGAGATATCCTGTTTCGTCCATGATACCTCGCAGAAGCAGGAGGGAGACGAGATCAATGAGCCCGCTGCCGCAGATGCCGATGGGGGGCGCGTGATCCACGGTCTCGTATTGCAGGGAAACACCGTTCCAGACAACCGAGGAGACAGCTCCGCTCACTCCGCCCGTACCTGTGGAAATGCCTGCGCCTTCCAACGCGGGACCTGCGGCCGTAGAGGTGCCGTATAGCTTGTCGCCGTGATCCTTGCCCGTGTAGAGGATCATTTCTCCGTTGGTACCCATGTCTACGAGCAGCACGGGAGCGGCATGATTCGTGATGTCACAGGCAATCATACCCGCTGTGAGATCTCCGCCGATAAAGGCTGAGACGGATGGAAGCAGGATGATCTGATCTGCGGGGAGACCGAGATCTTTTCCAGACAAAACCTTTGTGTCGGTGAATACAGGTGTGAACGGATAGGTGCCCATCCCGACGGGGGAAATACCGCAGAACAGATGCAGCATGGTGGGATTTCCCGCGACCGTCATGTGGGAAACTGTATGCCCGTCGGTCAGCACTTCCAGCATGGCGCGGACATCCTCCAGCAAGAGCTTTTGCATGGTCAGCAGATGCGCCTCGTTTTCCATGACGGCTTGAATGCGGCTCATCACGTCTGCACCAAAGCTCTTTTGGGGATTCAGACGCGAGGTCGTGCGAAGAATACTGCCGTCTGTGCGATGGACGAGTGCCGCCGCAAGGGTGGTGGTGCCAATATCCAGCGCTACGCCACAGGCTTCATAAGGAACTGCGGCAGAAGGACGCTCTGTCGGAGCGGTGAGGCCGCTTCCTTTGGAGACGGGAAGCAGAATGACGGCTTCTCCGTTGCAAAACACACGGCAGGAAAGGAGTTTTCCGCTGTCATCGGGGATGGCGGGGACTTTGCCGTCGGGAGTGCTTGAAAAGCTTCCTGAGACGACCGTGACAGCGCATTTGCCGCACTTGCCGCGGCCGCCGCAATCGGCGGTGATGGGATAGCCTGCCTCCGCCAGATGGGTGGACAGGCGTATTCCTTGCGCTGACAAAGGAATATGGATGGTCATGTGATGATTCATAATTCGCTTTCCTTATGCTTGCGAGGCTCGCGGTCAAATATAAAAAGTATCAAAAAACGCTTGGATCTGCGCTTTGGTTGTCCCTGCGCGCCCCTGTAGCATTTCGGAAGAACCGCCGCCCTTGGCGTTCAAGGCGGCATTGATATCCTTGGCGTATTGCTTTAAGTCGATGGAGGGATCTCCGCGCCCGATGAAATAGCGGTAGCCGCTTTGATCGTCCCCGTGGAAGACACCGCACAGCAGTTTACATTTGGGGGCGGCCTCATTGAGGAGCCTGCGCATGGCATTTGCGTCTCCCGTTTCTTCAAAAAGGCAAAGGCTTCCGTCGGTTTCGGGGAGGGAGGCGAGGGTCATGCTGAGAAGGGTCTGACGCAGATCAAAAATGATCTGCTTTTGCGCTTCGATCTCGGCCTGCAAACGGTCAAAGCCCGCAACCAGATCTTGTTGCTTGACCGACAGACGGGCGGCAAGAAGCGCTACGTCGGTATACCGTTGACGGTAATCCTCCAAAGCGTCCAGGCCGCAGAGCATATGGATGCGCACACCGCCCTTGTAGTGGATGAAGTCCAGAAGCTTGATGAGTCCGATCTCTCCCGTGTTATCTACGTGGGGGGCACAGCAAGCGCAACGATCCATCATATCTTCCCCTTGGCCGATCTCTACCATGCGGACGTTCTCGGTCAGCTCCAGCTTGGCGCGGTAAGCAAGGGTTGCCAGCACCTCGGGGGAGGGATAGTATGCCTTGACAGGCAGGCTGGCGGCCACGATGCGGTTGGCCTCATCTTCAATTTCGTTGAGCTGTTCTCGGGTCAGAACGCCGTCAAAATCCAGCGTGACATCCCCGTTCCCCAGATGGAAACCGACGTTGGTGTAGCCGTAGATGCGGTGAACGATGCCAGAAATGATGTGCTCTCCGGAGTGATTCTGCATTTTGCGCAGACGCACCTCTCGGTCAAGCTGTCCCTCGACGGTGCATCCCGCAGCAGGGAAGGAGGCGTCTGCCTTGACGGTGTGGTAAATGACTCCGTCATGCTCTTGCACGTCGGACACAGAAAAACCGCAAAGTACTCCAGTATCGGGGGCTTGTCCGCCGCCCTCGGGGAAAAATGCGGTAGCGTCCAGCACGACGGACAGGGTATCCTCATCGATCGGAGTGACCGACAGGATCTTGGCGGTGAAATCAAACAAATGGCTGTTTTCATCAAACAAGCGTCGTGTGGCGGTCATGCGGTTTCTCCTTGCTCGGGGGTGGAAGGCTGCTCTGTGATGGTGGCTTCTTCGGCGTGATTTGTGGCGGGATTTTCTTCGGAATTTCCATCGGCCGCAGTGTTTTTTGCATCGGCAGACGACGTGGATACGGAGGTGGCTTCGCGGACTTCAACACCTGCGCGGACAAAATGGTAGGTGAGCAGGAAAACCAAGGGAATGGACAAACGGACAAACCATTGGAACACATCCAAAAACAGAGCTTCATACTCTCTGCCCGCATTCTTTTCCACCTCGATCCCGGCGGCCAACTGCAACGTCAGGGTTTGGTCACTGTAGTTTTTCACATAGGGGAGCAACACAAGATAGACGAGCGCGGCCAGGATGAGAATTTCCCAAGCCTGCTCCTTTTGTAAAATCCCGTCGCGGTTGTCGTATTTGGCATATACGGCAAACTGAAACACGGCAATCGCAAGGAAGGGAAGCATATAGCTGAGCTGCTCGGCAAGAAACGCGGTGGTTTTCTTCTCCGCAGTCGTCAGATAGGAGACATAGTTTTCCTGAATGGTATTGTGAAGATACAAACACGCCGCGGTCAGAAGAAAGAGCATGAGGCTCATGGCGATCACGCGAAGGACAGAAAAACGGTATGTGCGCGTCTCTTTTTGGGGAAGAATATAGGCAGGGGTCATGGAACGTAACCTCCGTTAAGACATTTTCTATAGTATATCATAAATTTTGCATCTTGTCCAGTAGTAGAAGAAAATTTATGAAAAGCCCGGAATGTTGGTCACCTCTAAAAACTCTCTTGACAAGGCTGTGGGGGTATGATATAATAAAAAATAGAAGAAAAAAGACAAGGAGGCTTTTATGCTGACGCTTGAAAGAACCGCCGTTATGAACATAGACAACGCCATTCGCGGCGCGCGCAATCCCATGAACAGTTGGGAAAAATCCGATAGCCATTACGACGAAAAGGGTCGCTTTGTTGTCGGAGCGATCGACCTTGATTTCGGTCACAGATTGGCTGTGGCGGGATCGGACCACAGAAAATTCCTTCGCCAGATCTTTGTGTCGGTGGATATTACCGCGCCTCTGTACTGGTGGAAGGAATTTGATACCTACAAGGTGGGCACGGTGGCCAATTCCACGTCCACCATGCATAAGATCCACGCGAAAGCCTTTGAGCGTGATGACTTTTCCCACGATCGACTGGATGCGGGCGGCTTGGCGCTGTTGGACGCGACGGTGGCTTATCTGGAGGTTGAACGCCAAAAATTCATCGCCAATAAGGAAGACCGTCAGCCCTGGCATAATATGATCCAGATGTTGCCCTCGTCCTATAACCAGATGCGTACCGTTACGCTGAATTACGAAAATCTGATCAACATCTACTATGCTCGCCGCCATCACAAGCTGGCCGAATGGCATACGCTCTGCGATTGGATCCTGACTTTGCCTTGTGCGAAGGAGTGGATCTGTGTGAAGGAGTAAGCACCCATATGAAATCCATCAGAAGCATTTATAAAATCGGCATAGGCCCCTCCAGCTCTCACACCATGGGGCCCGCGTTTGCGGCAAAAAGCATGAAAAAAGCATATCCGAACGCCGTCAAATTTGAAGTCATCCTTTACGGCTCGCTTTCCAAAACGGGCAGGGGACATGGGACGGATCGCGCGGTGGCAGATGCATTGGCTCCTGTGCCCACGCACATTGTTTTTGACAATGAGGATCGTCCGCTGGCACACCCCAATACCATCGAGCTGATCGCTTACGGTACGGATGGAGAGCTGGGGCGCAAGACCTATCTGTCGGTGGGCGGCGGTGAGATCCGAGAGGTCGGCATCCCCAAAGAGGTTGCCGAAGACGTATACGGCGAGAACAGCTTTTCGGAGATCGCGGAGATCTGCCGCCACCGCAACATTCGTTTGTCGGATTACGTCTTTGAGCACGAGGACGAAGAATTCCCGCATTTCCTCTCCAAGGTGTGGGACACCATGTGTGCCGCCATCCGCGAGGGACTGATCCATACGGGAACCTTACCCGGAGGCTTGGACGTGGAGCGCAAGGCGCAGAAGCTTTTCAACCAGCGGCACATCGACGAAAGCCCTCAGACGAGGGAAAACCGCATGGTCTGTGCGTATGCCTTTGCCGTGAGTGAGCAAAACGCAGACTGCGGCAAGATCGTTACGGCTCCCACCTGCGGCTCCTGCGGTGTCGTGCCTGCTGTGCTCAAGTATATGCAGGATAAGAATGCGTTTTCCGACAAGGCGATCATCCGTGCTTTGGCGGTGGCGGGACTTGTCGGTAATATCGTGGCGACCAATGCATCGGTCAGCGGCGCAGAATGCGGTTGTCAGGCCGAGATCGGTACGGCTTGCTCCATGGCCGCCGCAGGCCTTTGCGAGCTGTTTGAAATGGGCATTGACCAGATCGAATACGCCGCCGAAATGTCGCTGGAGCATCACCTGGGATTGACCTGTGACCCTGTATGCGGTCTCGTCCAGATCCCCTGCATTGAACGCAACGCGGTTGCTGCCATGCGCGCCATCAATGCCCTTTCTCTGGCAAACTTCCTGTCGGGCAGCCGTAAGATCTCCTTCGATCTTGTGGTGGAGACCATGTATCGCACGGGTAAGGATATGTCTGCGCTTTATCGCGAGACCTCCGAAGGAGGACTTGCACGGCTGTACACGCCGCACCCCACGGCACAAGTAGGGAAGTGTTGAACGCGGGAAATAACCCCAAAAATAAATTTTTGCAATTTTGAAACCTCGATTCTTGACGATTTTGGCGTGAAAAAGCTGAAAATCTGATGTTTTGAATATTTTTTGCAAAAACGCTTGACATTTTCTTGCAAATGTGTTATGATAAATGCAATCGTTTATATTTTAACGATCCTGCCTTACGGGTGCAGGAGTGCACCGTAAGAAACACCATTTTTTACCACGGAGGTTCACTTATGAACAGAGTATTTAACTTTTCGGCAGGCCCCTCTATGCTTCCCGTCCCGGTTCTCGAGAAAGCAGCGTCCGAGTTGGTCTGCTATGGCGAGTCCGGTATGTCCGTCATGGAGATGTCCCACCGATCTCCGGATTATGAAGCCATTATCGCAAAGACGCAGGCTGACCTGCGCAAGCTGATGAATATTCCTGACAACTACAAGGTGCTGTTCCTGCAGGGCGGCGCCTCCACCCAGTTCGCCTCGGTTCCGATCAACCTGATCGGTCGCACCGGCAAGGCTGACTACGTGGTCTCGGGTCAGTTCTCGGGCAAGGCCTTCAAGGAAGCCCAGAAGATGGGCTACGACGTCAAGTGCATCGCCACCACCAAGGACGATAACTTCGACCATATCCCCGAGATCACCGCGGACATGGTGCGCCCCGACGCTGCCTACGTCCACGTTTGCTACAACAACACCATCTACGGCACCAAGTTCGCAAACGTCCCCGACACGGGTGATGTGCCCCTGGTAGCCGATATGTCCTCCTGCATCCTCTCCGAGCCCGTGGACGTCACCAAGTTCGGTGTGATCTACGCCGGTGCCCAGAAGAACATGGCTCCCGCCGGCGTGACCGTGGTCATCGTCCGCGAGGATCTGCTTGACTACTGCGATCCCAAGGCTCCCACTATGCTGGAGTGGAAGACCATGGCCGACAACGATTCCATGTACAACACCCCTCCCTGCTATACCATCTACATGTTGGGTCTGGTCTGCGAGTACCTGCTGGAGCAGGGCGGACTGGAGGCCATGAAGGAGAAGAACGTCAAGAAGGCCGCTCTCCTGTACGATTACCTGGACAACCAGGACTACTACATCGCCCCCGTCAAGGCCGGTTCCCGCTCCATGATGAATGTCACCTTCGTCACCGGCAACCCCAACCTGGACAAGAAGTTCGCATCTGAAGCTGCCAAGGCCGGCATGAAGAACCTGAAGGGTCACAGATCCGTGGGCGGTATGCGCGCTTCCATCTACAACGCCATGCCCTACGAGGGTGTCGCCGCTCTGGTGGAGTTCATGAAGAAGTTCGCCGCCGAGAACCCCAAGGATTAAGGAGAGCGAGGAGTACGCAAGGGGGAAACTTCTTGAAAGAAGTTTCCCCCTTGACCCCCTTCAAGAACTTTTAAAAAATATGTGTAGGAATCGGCGTCCCCAACGGTTCGTCCTTTCCCTTTCAAAACATCTCTCTATTTAAGATTTTTGGAATTCTCAAAACCTTTTTGCAAAAAGGTTTTGAGCAGGGTGTGGGACAGAGTCCCACATAATATGATATAAGGAGAACATCCATCATGAAAAACATTCAACTGCTCAACAAGATCGCCAAGGTCGGCACCGACAAGCTGGACGCAGGCCTCTACAATATCGGCACTGACGTGACCGCCCCCGAGGGCATCATGGTTCGCTCTGCCAATATGCTGGACATGGATTTCAACCCTGAGCTCTTGGCCATTGCCCGCGCAGGTGCGGGTGTCAACAACATCCCTCTGGACAAGTGTACCTCCGAGGGCATCGTGGTCTTCAACACCCCCGGCGCCAACGCCAACGGCGTCAAGGAGCTGGCCGTCTGCGCCCTCCTGCTGGCTTCCCGTGACATCGTAGCGGGTATCGAGTGGGTGAACACCCTGAAGGACGATCCCGATGCTGCCAAGACCGTGGAGAAGAACAAGTCCAAGTTCGCGGGCTGTGAGCTGCAGGGCAAGACCCTGGGCGTCATCGGTCTGGGCGCTATCGGCGGTCTGGTGGCCAATATCGCCGTCCGTCTGGGCATGAAGGTGGTGGGCTGCGATCCCTTCCTGTCTGTGGACGCCGCCTGGAACCTGAACCACAACATCACCCACGCCGCCTCCTACGAGGAGGTCTACAAGGTGGCTGACTATATCACCATCCACGTTCCTGCCACCGCCGACACCAAGGGCATGATCAATGCCTCCACCATGGCAAACATGAAGGACGGCGTCAAGATCATCAACCTCTCCCGCGATTCTCTCGTTAAGTCTGCCGACATGATCGAGGCGCTGGCCAGCGGCAAGGTCTCCCGCTACGTCACCGACTTCGCCACTCAGGAGCTCATCGGCGTTCCCGGTGCCATCCTGATCCCCCACCTGGGCGCCTCCACCGAGGAGTCCGAGGACAACTGCGCTGTCATGGCCGCACTCCAGATGGACGATTATCTGCAGAACGGTAACATCAAGAACAGCGTGAATTTCCCTGCTGTTTCTATGCCTCGTTCGGGTGATGCTCGCATCTGCGTTCTCCATGAGAACGTCCCCGGTATGCTGACCAAGCTCACCGCCGTTATGGCTGACGAGGGTTTGAATATCGAGAACATGACCAACAAGTCCCGCGGAAACGCCGCCTACACCATTTTCGACGTTACCGGCACCGTCCCCGCCACCGTAGAAGCCGACCTCAAGGCTCTGGAGGCTGTACTGCGTGTGCGTGTGATCTGATTTCAGTTAAACATGAAAATACCCACCAACCGTTGTTGGTGGGTATTTTTTTGTTGTGTTGGCTTATTTGCGAAACAGGCCGAAGAGCCCACCCGCTTTGACTTCTTTACGGGACAAGCTCTTGAAGTCATAGCCGCTGTCTTGGATTGCGGCTATGATCCGATCATCGGGAATATCCTGCTCGGTGAGGATGACGGTCTCCTTCTTTTTGTGGTTGGAGGCCACCTTTTTAACGGTGAGGGACTTACGAACAGCATCATTGACATGAGCCTCGCACATCCCGCACATCATGCCGTCAACCTTTACAGTGATGCGGATCATGATCTCACCTCCTCGGCAGGTTCAGCGGTGTCCTCGGGCTTGTTTTCAGGGGTGTCGGCGGGCTTTACCGCGTTAGGGTGGCAATGCCCCGCCATGGCGCAGCCCGCGCAGCTTCCGCAGCAGGAGGACTTCCCCTTTTTTCTGTCGCGGATGAGAGTGTACAGGAGCCAGCCGAAAAAGGCAATCAGCGCGGCGATGATGAGAATGGTGAAAATATGGTTTTGAAGCCAGATAAGCATGGGAATTTCCTCCTTTCGGGAAATGTTTGGTGGGGGGTTACAATGCTTCAAATTTGGGTTTGTCGGGCTGTTTGACGCAAGTAAATCGGGAATTTTTAGGTTACGGGCGACCACGCAGGGTCGCCCCTACATACAAACCCAGAAAGACGCTGATACATATAGAAAATTTGCTTGTAGGGGCGGCCCTGTGTGGCCGCCCGCCAACATAGCGGTTTCCTCGTGTTCATCGGGGGGCAAACACACCGCTAAACCCCAATTT
>JAGASP010000007.1 GCA_017621695.1 Clostridia bacterium | reverse complement strand
TATATATATATATATATATGAAGTGATTTTGTTATGTCAACAAAAAAGCGATACCGAATATATCAATGTCCTACAACAAGAGGAAACCTCCCCTTGCATGACGCTTGGGGAGGTTTCACTATATCACAGTTTTGTCTCGATCTCGTCGGGATACCGCACGTCAATAAACGTGCCATACCCTTCTGCCTCCAGCTTCTGCTTTTGGAAGCCCACGTTCTTGTTCATCTTCTGGACGAGGACGACCTTGCCGTTCTCGCGCAGGGCGTTGCACTTGCACTGGAGGGTGGCTACGTCGCCCGAGGTAAAGGCCTTGCCGTAGAGAACGGCCACCTTCTCGCGGGTGCCGTCTGCCTTGAACTTCTTATCCAGCAAGGCGCCGACCAGACGCTCAAAGCCGATGGAGAAGCCGCAGGCGCAGGTGGGGGTGCCTGTGAAGTTGCCGATCATGTTATCATAACGGCCGCCACCAGCGATGGAGGAGCCCTTGAAGTCCTCGGACTTGATCTCGAAGATGGTGCCCGTATAGTAGCCCATGCCGCGCACCAGGGTGGGATCAAAGGAAAGGTGGAACTTGCCGCCCGACATAAGGGCAACGTTTGCGAAGATCTGACGGATATTATCGGCCACGCCGGGTTCCATGGCGTCACCAAAGGCCTCCTCCACGTAGGAGAAGCGATCCTCGGCGGTCATAAATCCGTGGAAGATGTCCATATAGGTATTGACGGCGGTCTCGTCACAGCCGGATTCCAAGAGTTCCTTTTTCACGCCGTCTTCGCCGATCTTGTCGTATTTATCAAGAATGATAAATACCTTATTATAGTCCTCCTCGGCAAAACCCGCCTTCTTGGCCATGCCCTTGAGGATACGGCGGTCGTTGACCATGACGGTGTTGCCCTTGACACCCACGCTGTCGAGGAACAGAGAGGTGACGTAGATCAGCTCGCTCTCGGCGGTGTTGTCGGGGTTGCCCAGGATGTCGATGTCGCACTGGGTAAACTGGCGGTATCTTCCCTTCTGGGGACGGTCTGCGCGCCATACCGAGCCCACCTGGAGAGCCTTAAAGGGCATGGGGAGCTGACCCGCATTGTTGGCAAAGTAGCGGGACAGGGGGACGGTGAGGTCATAGCGCATACCCGAGTCGCAGAGCTCGTCGGGATTATCGAGGTTCAGGGATTCGTTCAGCTTTTCTCCGCGCTTGAGCACCTTGAAGATAAGCTTTTCATTCTCGCCGCCCTGGTTACTGGTGAGGTTTTCGATACGCTCCATGCAGGGAGTCTCGATCTGGGTAAAACCAAAGGACGTATAAATATACTTGAGTTTCGTCAGAAGATACTCGCGGATCTCCATCTCGGCGGGGAGAATGTCGCGCATACCCTTGACGGTTTCCTTGATAAACATAGGTTTTCCTTCCTTTGCTGTGGATTACTATATAACTGTATTATTATATCACACAAAACAGGAAATTGCAAGAGCTTTGGGGGATTTCTTCAAAGTTTACCCCCTGAATTTAACAATTTTTTCTTTCCGTCACTTTGCCAATTATTTCCTTGACAAAACGGCATAATTCGACTATAATACAGTTATGCAACTAAAGTTGTTTATCTTGGCAATCAAAACAAGGAGGAACATATGGATTTACGCATGGTAAAAACCCGTCAGCAGATCAAGACTGCATTTTTGAAGCTGCGAGAGCGGCTCATGCCTGATAAGATCAAGGTCAAGGACATTTGCGAAATGGCAATGATCAACAAAACCACCTTTTATCATCATTATGCGGATTCATGGGAGCTTTCCAACGAGATCGATGACAATGCGATCGAGCGTGTGCTTTCCGATTTTGATGGACGGGATAAGATATTTGACGATCCCAAAACGTACATTGTAGGGCTTTTGCAGGCATTGGAGCGGGAGGCTGAGTATCTGCGGCTTGTTTTTCGCGGGAAGCAAGAGGTATTGTGCGGGAAATTAGAGAAGCGTCTGCACGATGATTACGACAGCCGCGTCAAGAGCGATGACGATCGCATCCGACTTTCCTTTGCGATCGGCGGCTTTATCAGCGTTGTCAAGGATTATATTTTGAACGATGCCAAAAATGACATAGCCAAGCTGACCGAAAATACCGCCTATATGCTGGAATTGCTTTTAAAGAAAGAGCGTCCGCTTCTGGAAGGCGCGACGCAGTAAATACAACGGAGTTGACAGTATCATGAACACACAAACCTTAAACGGAAATACCTTCCGTCGAATTTTGCGCGGTGGCGCTTACAGTCTGCACGCCCACATGGAAGCGATCAACGATTTGAACGTATTCCCCGTGCCCGACGGTGACACAGGTACCAATATGAGCCAGACCATTCAAAGCGGTATCTCCCGCATTTCGGATGCGGAACACGTTGCTTTGCGTGACGTAGCAAATGATTTTTCCAAAGGCACGCTGTTTGGCGCGAGAGGCAACTCCGGCGTGATCCTTTCGCAATTTTTCGCAGGACTTTGCAACGCACTGATCGACAAAGAGGATGCGTCGGCTCATGAGGTCGCCTCTGCCTATCGCGCAGGCGTCACGAGAGCTTACTCTGCCGTGACAAATCCCGTGGAGGGTACCATCCTGACGGTGTTCCGTGAAAGTGCGGAATATGCGCTTTCTCACCTCCCTGCCGATGGATCCTTGGAGGATTTTTTCAAGCTGCACATCGAAGAAGCCGAGCGTTCGCTCAAACGGACCAAGGACATTCTGCCTGTCCTGACCGAAGCCGACGTAGTAGACAGCGGCGGCGCGGGATATCTTTGCATCGCCAAGGGAATGTACGAGGCCCTGATGAGTGATGCAGAGCCGAACGAGCTTCCCACGGCACAGATATCCTTTAACGCGTCCTCGGTCAATTATGATCTGTTTTCGACGGATTCCGTTTTGGAATTCGGTTACTGCACCGAGTGTCTCTTGCGCATTCAGCGCGCAAAGATCTCTCCCCAGTCCTTAGACGAGAAAGAGATCTCTCAAAAGCTCACCGATATGGGCTGTGATTCCATCGTTCTCATCAAGGACGGAGATATTTTAAAGCTGCACGCACATACGAAAACCCCCGGAGACATTCTTGCCTTGTGCCAGAATTACGGAGAGTTTTTGAACATCAAAATTGAGAATATGTCGCTCCAGCATTCTGAAAAAGTCATGGCCTCCCCGAAAAAAGCCAAGACACCGCACAAGGCCTATGGCGTTGTCACGGTAGCGACGGGCGACGGCATGAAAACACTCTTTGGGGCGTTGGGGGCTGATGTGATCATTCACGGTGGACAGACGGGTAATCCGTCCACCGAGGAATTTATCACGGCTTTTGAGGCATTGGATGCGGATCATATTCTGGTGCTTCCCAACAATAAAAACATCTATCTCACCGCATTGCAGGCCGCGGAGCTTTGGGGTCGGGGGAACGTTTCCGTGATACCCACCAAAACGATTCCCCAAGGGTACGTTGCATTGTCGGTATTCAATCCCTTGGCAGAGACCTTGGAGGATCAGCTCTCTGATATGCAGGAGGCCACACGGGACGTGGTTTCCGGTGAGATCACAACCGCGATCCGCGACACCGTCGTGAACGGTGTTTGCATCAAAGAAGGTGACTACATCGGCATTCTTGACGGAAAGCTTGTCACATCAGAGCTTGCGGTTTTGGATGCGATGACTCATGTACTGCAGGAGATCCCCGATTTGGATGACCGTGAGCTTGTGACGCTGTTTGTTGGAAGCGGTGTTCATGATGACGAGCGCGTTTCCGTTACGGAGGCGTTGGAAGCACAATTCCCTACGCTGAGCTTTGAAGTCATCATGGGTGGTCAGGAGGTTTATTCGTATTTGATTGCCGTGGAATAACGGTAGAATGTTGGTCATATAAATTGTTGTTTACTGGCTTTTAACCAACGTGGCCGTAGGGGAGGCCCTGTGTGGCCTCCCGCCAAAAAGATTGTTGACCCACAAGGGTTTTGCCTATGTCAGGACAGCGGGCGACCACACAGGGTCGCCCCTACGGGT